>JABAZK010000084.1 GCA_018608485.1 Flavobacteriaceae bacterium
AAGTTTCAGCTCCAAACGGAGTAGAAATGGGATCCATTGGTGGTGGAGGTAGATACGACGATTTAACTGGAATCTTTGGACTAAAGGACGTGAGTGGAGTGGGTATATCCTTTGGTTTAGATAGAATTTATTTGGTATTAGAAGAACTTGGCTTATTTGATACTGTATCTCTTCCTAAACCTAAGTTATTGTTTCTGAATTTTAATAAGGAAGACAATACTATTCAATTAGAAGCAATAAAAGCATTAAGAAATGTAGGTGTAAAAACTGAAATATATCCAGATACAGCGTCTAGTAACAAACAACAAAAGAAACAGTGGAAATACGTATTTACTCGAAATATTGCCTTTGTAATATCTGAGATTCAAAACAATACATTCAAGTTAAAAGACATGTCCGATGGAACTCAGGTTGTTTGTACTTTAGATGAATTGATTGATAAAATGCAATAAACTTATTGCCTAATGTCGTAAATTTGCAAACTAATTTTAATATTCAGAATGAAACTGATGAAAATAAATGATGATAGAATAGAGGAGATAGGAGATAATCATGTAGGTACTTCAGCTAAGACTCCTTTACGCCCAGATGCATTTGATATTTCAGATGCGGAAAAAATAGAAAGAATTCAAGAAAGTGTTAAAGATATTTTAATCACTTTAGGAATGGATTTAGAGGACGATAGCCTTAAAGGTACTCCCAAAAGAGTGGCTAAATCTTTTGTTAATGAGTTGTTTATGGGGTTAAATCCAGCAAACAAGCCAACAGCTTCTACATTTGAAAATAATTACAATTACGGTGAAATGTTAGTAGAGAAGAACATTGTTGTATACTCTACCTGTGAACACCATTTACTTCCGATAGTTGGAAGAGCTCATGTGGCATATATTTCAGATGGAAAAGTCATAGGGCTATCTAAAATGAATCGAATTGTAGAGTATTTTGCTAAAAGACCTCAAGTTCAAGAACGCCTTACGATGCAAGTAGTTCAAGCGATGCAGGAAGCTTTGGGGACAGATAATGTAGCTTGCGTTATAGACGCAAAACATTTATGTGTAAACTCAAGAGGTATAAAAGATATTGAGAGTAGTACGGTAACTGCAGAATTTGGTGGAAAATTTAAAGAAAAAGAAACCAAACAAGAATTTTTAGACTATTTGAAAATGGATTCTGATTTTCAAGGTTTGTAGATTAAATTCAATTAAATAAAAAAGCCACCTTTTAAAGGTGGCTTTTTTATTTAATTGATATATTTTTAATTTTTAACCAATACCCATTCTCCCCTTTCTATTAAAGGGATTGCTTGTTTAAATTTAACAACTTTTTCTTCACCACTCATCACATTTTTGATAGAAACACGTTCATTTCTTCCAATTTTAGGCTGTTCTCTTACAATGGTTTCAACAGGTTCTGATTGTTGCTGTCTTGAATTACTTATAGCTTGTTCTGTAGTATTTTGAACATCAGCTTTGCTTAAGTTTAGTTTTTGTCTTGTTTTTTTTCGTTCTTCAGAAATTTGATCGTTTGCTTGATTTGGTAACTCTCCTTTAAACAAGAAAGACAGTACCTCACGATTAATTTTATCGATGGTTACTTTAAATAACTCAAATGCTTCAAACTTATAAATTAACAAAGGATCTTTTTGTTCGTATGACGCATTTTGAACTGATTGTTTTAAATCATCCATTTGACGTAGGTGATCTTTCCAGTTTTCGTCAATAATAGCAAGTGTAATATTTTTTTCAAAATCTGTAGCTAAAGACTTCCCTTTTGTTTCGTATGCATCTTTTAAGTTTGTAACTACTTGAAGTGTTTTAATACCATCCGAGAATGGGACTACAATCCGTTCATACCTATCACCTTCATTTTCGTATACATTTTTGATTACTGGATAGGTTAGAAGTGCATTTCTTTCAACTTTCTCTTTATATTGTTTGGTTACTATATCATAAAGTTGATCAGTTAATTCTATTTCACTTAATGAATTAAATTCATCTTCAGTAAACGGAGAAGTTATGGATGTAAATCTAATTAATTCAAATTCAAAATTTTGAAAATCTTTTGCTACTTTATTTTGATTGATAATGGTTTCACATGTTTCAAAAATCATGTTTGAAATATCTATCTGTAAGCGATCTCCATCTAATGCATGTCTTCTTCTTAGATAAACAAATTCTCTTTGGGCGTTCATGATATCGTCATATTCTAACAATCTTTTTCGAATACCAAAGTTATTTTCTTCAACTTTTTTCTGCGCTCTTTCAATAGATTTAGAAATCATAGAATGCTGAATTACTTCACCTTCTTTTAATCCCATTCTGTCCATCATTTTAGCAATTCTTTCAGATCCAAATAAACGCATTAAATTGTCATCTAGAGCAACATAAAATTGAGATGAACCAATATCACCTTGACGTCCAGCTCTTCCTCGCAATTGTCTATCTACACGTCTAGAATCGTGTCTTTCTGTTCCAATAATAGCTAAACCTCCAGCATCTTTTACTTGATCAGATAATTTAATATCTGTTCCACGTCCTGCCATGTTAGTAGCTATTGTTACAACTCCTGGATTTCCTGCTTCCGCAACAACATCTGCTTCACGTTTGTGTAATTTTGCATTAAGAATATTGTGTTTAATCTTACGCATTTGTAACATTCTACCTAGTAATTCAGAAATTTCAACAGATGTTGTACCTACCAATACTGGTCTTCCTTGATTTACTAGTTGAACAACATCTTCAATTACTGCATTGTATTTTTCACGAGTAGTTTTGTAAATATAATCTTGTTTGTCATCTCTTAATAATGGCTTATTAGTAGGAATTTCAACAACATCTAATTTATAAATTTCCCAAAGTTCACCAGCTTCAGTAATAGCAGTACCTGTCATACCAGATAGCTTTCTGTACATTCTGAAATAGTTTTGTAAAGTTACTGTTGCAAATGTTTGGGTAGCATCTTCAATTTTTACATTTTCTTTAGCTTCAATTGCTTGATGAAGACCATCTGAATATCGACGTCCATCCATAATACGACCAGTTTGCTCGTCTACAATCATGACTTTGTTTTCTACTACCACATATTCAACGTCCTTTTCAAATAGACTATAAGCTTTTAGCAACTGGTTCATAGTATGAATACGCTCACTTTTAATACTAAAGTCTTTGTATAATTTTTCTTTTATTTCAGCCTTCTTTTCAGAAGTTTCTTCGGAGGCATCTATGTCGCCAATTTTAACTCCAAGATCTGGTAATACAAAGAAATCTTCGTCACTTGTATTCGTAGAAAGTGCAGCGATACCTTTATCTGATAGATCAATAGAATTATTTTTTTCTTCTATAACATACCATAATTCTTGATCTACTTCTGGCATCAGTTTGTTGTTGTCTGCCATGTAGGTATTTTCTGTTTTTTGTAACAGTTGTTTAACCCCCTCTTGAGATAAAAACTTTATTAGTGCTTTGTTCTTTGGGATTCCTCTGTAAACTCTTAGTAATAAGAATCCTCCATCTTTAGTATTACCACCAGCAATTAATTTTTTAGCTTCTGCAAGTACTCCAATTAAATATTTGTTTTGCTTTGAAACCAAATCACTAACCAAGGGTTTTAATTCATTGAACTCATGTCTATCACCCTGAGGAACTGGACCAGAGATAATTAGAGGAGTTCTTGCATCATCAATCAAGACAGAATCTACTTCATCAATAATTGCATAGTTTGGAGCTCTTTGAACTAGATCTTCTTTAGAGCTAGCCATATTATCTCTCAAATAATCAAATCCAAATTCGTTATTTGTACCATAAGTAATGTCTGCATTGTAAGCTTTTCTTCTTTCTTCAGAATTTGGTTGATGAAAATCTATACAATCTGTACTTAACCCATGGAATTCAAACATAGGTGCCATCCAAGCTCTATCCCTTTTTGCCAGGTAGTCATTTACGGTTACAACATGAACACCATTACCCGTTAATGCATTTAAATATACTGGGAGTGTAGATACTAGAGTCTTTCCTTCTCCAGTCATCATCTCTGCAATCTTTCCTTGATGAAGAACAGAGCCCCCAATTAATTGAACGTTATAGTGGATCATGTCCCAAGTAACTGGTTTTCCTGCGGCATCCCATGAGTTCTGCCAAAAAGCTTTATCATCCTCTAAAACGATATGTTCTCTTGTAGAGGAGAGTTCTCTATCAAAAGGAGTGGCTGTAACTTCAACTTCATTATTTTTTACAAAACGTGTAGCAGTTTCTTTTACAACAGCAAAAGCTTCTGGCATGATTTCATTTAAAATACTTTCAGAAACATCATACGAATCATTCTTTAGAGTATCTATTTCAGAAAAAATTTCTTGTTGTCTTTCTATTCCAACTTCTTTTGCTTCTTTTTCTAAAGCAGTAATTTTATCATTAAAAACTTTTACACCTTCGGCAATTCGTTGCTTGAATTCAACTGTCTTACCTCTTAATTCATCATTAGATATTTTAGATAAAGAGGTTTCGAAGGCAGAAACTTTTTCTACAATTGGTCGAAGTATTTTGAGATCTTTTTGTTGTTTGTCTCCAACAAATATTTTAATTACTGAATTTAGGATACTCATTCTTTAAGCTGTGTTTTATTTCTTTTCTATTTGATATAGATATAAGACTATAAAAATAAACAAAAAAAAAGCCTCAATAGAGACTTTTTATTTTTTGTTTGGTTTGTGTTTTAATATTCATCTTCATTCCAAAGATAATCTTCTTCGGTAGGATAATCTGGCCAGATTTCTATAATGGAATCGTAAGAATCTCCTTCATCTTCGATTTCCTGTAAATTTTCAGCTACTTCTAGAGGTGCCCCTGTTCTAATAGCGTAATCTACCAATTCATCTTTTGTTGCCGGCCAGGGCGCATCTGCTAAATAAGATGCTAATTCTAAAGTCCAATACATTTCTAATGGATTTAATTTTCTGCAAAAGTAATTTTTTTACTGAAAAAATCAAGTTTTTTTTGAAATATATATCAATAAAAAAAGAACTTAGTTATAATTTTTCAGGAATCCACTTAACTTCCTGAACTGATAAGTCTTGAGACAACTTCCGTGCCAGCATAAAAAGGAAGTCAGATAGTCTGTTTAAATATGTTAAAGTAATTGGATTTACTCCCTCTTGCTCATGTAATGAAACTGATAATCGTTCTGCTCTTCTACAAACACATCTAGCTATATGACAAAATGACACCGTTGTGTGGCCTCCAGGAAGTATAAAATGAGTCATTTGAGGAAGCTTTAAATTTATTTCATCTATAGTATTTTCTAGATAAGTTACGGATGCAGCTGTTATTTTAGGAATATTTAATCGTTCATTTCCATTTTTAAGGATTTCATCTTCTAATGGTGTTGCTAGCATTGATCCAAGAGTAAACAAATCATTCTGAATTTTAACAAGAATATTTTTGGTTTTATTATCAATCTCTTGATCCTTAATTAAACCAATATAAGAGTTTAGTTCGTCTACTGTTCCGTAAGATTCTATTCTTAAATGATTTTTTGAAATTCTTTTACCTCCAAACAATGCGGTAGTTCCTTTATCTCCTGTTTTTGTGTAAATCTTCATAACGTAAATTTAAGACTTTATATTCTGATGATAAAATGTTCTTTTTCTTGTTCTTTTCTGAAGAATACAAAACCCCAAAAAAATGTGTCTATTGTTACTGTTACTTTCTTATTGTTTTTTATATGGTTCCAAATCTTTTCTGATTCTTTATCAGAGTGAATATTTTCAAACAATATAACAGAATCATTATGTATGTATGTCAAACTAAATTCAAAGTACTTTAAGGTTGTTTCATTTATGTTTTTTCCTTTAAAATAAATAAAATCATTGTTATTGTTATTTAATGCTTGTGGTAAAGTAATATCAAAGTTACCTGCTAGAAACTTTACGTTTTTAAAAGTATTTTTTTTAAACATTTCCTTAATCGCGTTAACAACCTGCTCATTTTCATCCAGAGTTGTTATTTTGGAGTTTCGTTGTGCAGACGATAAT
>JABAZK010000087.1 GCA_018608485.1 Flavobacteriaceae bacterium
ATTAATGCCTATACCTCCTCTGTTGGTGACATAGAAATGGATAAAGAATATAATCAGTTAGACTTCTCAAAAACTGAATCTAATATTGTTCGTTGTCCAAATGAGAAAATGGCTGAAAGAATGATAAATAAAATCAAAGAAATTAGAAAGCAAGGTGATACCATAGGAGGAACAATTTCTTGTGTAGCCAAAAATATCCCTGTTGGTCTAGGGGAACCTATATTTCACAAATTACATGCCCAACTAGGCAAAGCAATGTTGTCTTTAAATGCCGTAAAGGGTTTTGAATTTGGGAGCGGTTTTGAAGGAACTAAAATGCAAGGAAGTTCGCATAACGATATTTTTAATGCAGACGGAACCACCCAAACAAATCTGTCTGGTGGTATTCAGGGCGGTATTTCTAATGGAATGGATATATACTTTAGAGTAGCTTTTAAACCTGTAGCTACTATCATGCAAAACCAACCCACCATAAATTCTAAAGGAGACGAAACAGAAATTATGGGTAAAGGGCGTCACGATCCTTGTGTAGTTCCTAGAGCGGTTCCTGTAATTGAAGCGTTAACAGCTTTAGTATTAGCAGACTTTTGGTTATTGAATAAAACTAGAAAAATATAATCTTTTTAAAAAATTAACACTACATCATAAAAAAACCCAAAACAAATGTTTTGGGTTTTTACAATTTATGCTTCACCTGTAGGTCCAAAATTCATTGGAATTGGTGGTTGTTCGTAATCTTTAATTTCACCGTGAGCTTTCTCAAATTTCAAAATATTATCAGCCAACGCTTTTGTTAACCTTTTAGCATGTTGAGGAGTCAAAATAATTCTAGACTTCACTTTTGCTTTTGGTACTCCTGGCATTATTCTAATAAAGTCTACAATAAACTCAGATACTGAGTGATTGATAATGGCTAAATTAGAGTAAGTACCCGCTGCAACAGTTTCGTCTAACTCAATATTAATTTGACCTTTTTTATTTTGATCTTCGCTCATCTTTTTTATATGTTAAAGCTTTCTTCTATTTCTTCTTTAGGACCAACAATCAAATGGTCGTAAGTTCTCATACCAGTTCCTGCTGGAATTTTCTTACCTACAATAACATTTTCTTTTAATCCTTCTAGATGATCTACTTTACCATTAACAGCTGCTTCATTCAATACTTTCGTAGTTTCCTGGAAAGATGCAGCAGAGATAAATGATTTTGTTTGAAGAGAAGCTCTAGTAATACCTTGTAATACTTGTTCAGCTGTAGCTGGTTGTGCATCACGAGCAACAACTAGTGCTTGATCATTTCTTTTTAACAAAGAATTTTCATCTCTTAATTGACGAGCTGAAATAATTTGACCTGCTTTTACATTTTCAGATTCTCCAGCATCTTCGATAACTTTCATTCCATAAGTTGCATCGTTTTCTTGAATAAAGTCATTCTTATGAATCAATTGATTTTCTAAGAATAACGTATCACCAGAATCTATAATTCTAACTTTACGCATCATTTGACGAACTACTACTTCAAAGTGTTTATCATTAATTTTTACACCTTGTAAACGGTATACATCTTGGATCTCATTCACTAAGTACTGTTGTACAGCTGATGGCCCTTGAATTCTTAGAATATCAATAGGAGTTACTGCTCCATCAGATAATGGCATCCCAGCTTTTATAAAGTCATTTTCTTGAACTAAGATTTGGTTAGAAAGCTTGATTAAATACTTTCTGATATCTCCAGTTTTAGATTCAACAATGATTTCTCTATTTCCTCTTTTTATTTTACCAAAAGATACAACACCATCTACCTCAGATACAACTGCAGGATTAGAAGGGTTACGAGCTTCAAATAATTCTGTAACTCTTGGAAGCCCCCCTGTGATGTCACCTGCTTTTCCAGATTTTCTTGGAATTTTCACTAAAGTTTTTCCACTTTCAACACTATCTCCATTATCTACCATTAGGTGTGCACCTACTGGAAGTGTGTATGAACGTAATGCATTTCCATCTTTATCTTCAATAATTAAAGAGGCAATAATTTTCTTGTTCTTAGAATCAGTAATTACTTTTTCTTGGAAACCAGTTTGTTCATCAACTTCAACTTGGTAATTTACACCTTGTTCAAGATTATCAAACTTAACTTTTCCAGCAAATTCTGATACAATAACACCGTTAAATGGATCCCATTGACAAATTACATCGCCTTTTTTGATAGATTTTATCTTCTTATTGAAAATAATAGAACCATAAGGAATTATGTTTGTACTAAGAGTTATATCTGTCTTTTTATCAATAACTTTCATCTCTGCAGTTCTAGATATTACTATATCTATCACTTTACCTTCAGCATCTTTACCTTCTACAGTTCTAAGGTCTTCTATGACTACCTTTCCATCAAACTTAGCTATTAATTTATTTTCTTCTGAAATATTTCCAGCTACCCCACCAACGTGGAATGTTCTTAATGTTAACTGAGTTCCAGGCTCTCCAATAGATTGAGCTGCTATAACTCCTACAGCTTCACCAATCTGAACATTGTTAAGAGTAGATAAACTTTGTCCATAACATTTAGCACAAATTCCTCTTTGAGACTCACATGTTAATGCAGATCTTACTTGAACCACATCTAATCCTGATGATTCTATTGCTTTTGCATTTAAAGAAGTAATTACTTCTCCAGCTCCAACTAATAGTTCATCATTTAGCGGATGATATACATCTTGTAATGCTACTCTTCCTTCTATTCTGTCACTTAAAGATTCTACAATCTCGTCGTTTTTCTTTAATGGAGTTACATCTAGTCCTCTTAATGTACCACAATCTTGTTCATTAATAATAACATCTTGAGATACATCTACCAGACGACGAGTTAAATACCCGGCATCAGCTGTTTTTAGGGCTGTATCTGCTAACCCCTTACGAGCACCGTGAGTAGAAATAAAGTATTCTAAAATTGATAGACCTTCTTTAAAGTTAGAAAGAATTGGATTTTCAATAATTTCTCCACCTCCTGCTGTAGATTTTTTTGGTTTTGCCATTAATCCACGCATTCCTGTTAGCTGACGAATCTGTTCTTTTGATCCCCTAGCTCCAGAATCTAACATCATGTATACTGAATTAAACCCTTGTTGGTCTTCACGTAAACGTTTCATTGATAATTCAGTTAATTGATTATTGGTTCTACCCCAAATATCAATTACTTGATTGTAACGTTCTTTTTGTGTTAACATTCCCATGTTATAATTCATAACAATACCATCAACCTCTTTGTTAGCCTCAGAAATCATAGATCCTTTTTCTTCTGGAATAATAATGTCTCCCAAACTAAAAGATAATCCTCCTTGGAATGCAAACTTGTATCCCATGTTTTTGATTTCATCTAAGAACTTTCCTGTAGATGGAATGTCTGTAGCTTTTAAAATACCTCCAATGATACCACGAAGTGATTTCTTAGTTAGTACCTCATTAATATAACCTGCAGCTTCAGGAACTACCTCATTAAACAAGACTCTACCAACAGTAGTTGCTATGATTTTCTTTACAGAATTTCCATCTTCGTCTAAATCGTTTGTTCTTACTTTAATTCCAGCATTTAATTCAACTTGTTCCTCATTAAAAGCAATTGTTACTTCTTCTGGTGAGTAGAAAGTTAAACCTTCACCTTTTACAGGGACTTCTTTAGTTGATTTTCTTTCTTTAGTCATATAATACAGTCCAAGAACCATATCCTGAGAAGGAACGGTTACTGGTGCACCATTTGCTGGGTTCAATATATTATGAGAAGCTAACATTAATAGCTGAGCTTCTAAAATAGCTTCAGGTCCTAAAGGTAAATGAACAGCCATTTGATCTCCATCAAAATCGGCATTAAAAGCTGTACACACTAGAGGGTGTAACTGTATTGCTTTTCCTTCGATTAATTTTGGTTGAAAAGCTTGAATACCTAGACGGTGTAATGTAGGGGCACGGTTTAATAAAACTGGGTGACCTTTAATTACATTTTCTAAAATATCCCAAACTACTGGCTCTTTTCTATCTATAATCTTTTTTGCAGATTTAACTGTCTTTACAATTCCTCTTTCAATTAACTTACGAATTACAAAAGGTTTGTAAAGTTCAGCTGCCATTTCTTTTGGTATTCCACATTCAGACAACTTTAACTCTGGTCCTACAACAATTACAGAACGAGCAGAATAATCTACACGTTTACCAAGTAGGTTCTGACGAAAACGTCCTTGTTTACCTTTTAAAGAATCCGATAACGACTTTAATGGTCTATTAGATTCTGTTTTAACTGCTGATGATTTACGGGTGTTATCAAACAATGAATCTACAGATTCTTGTAACATCCTTTTTTCATTACGTAAAATTACTTCAGGAGCTTTGATCTCCATCAGTCTTTTTAAACGATTATTTCTAATGATTACTCTTCGATACAGGTCATTTAAATCAGAAGTAGCAAAACGACCACCATCTAACGGTACTAATGGTCTTAACTCGGGTGGGATTACAGGAACCACCTTCATAATCATCCACTCTGGTTTGTTTTCTCTATTCTTTTGAGAATCTCTAAAAGCTTCAACAACATTTAATCTTTTTAAAGCCTCTGCTTTACGTTGTTTTGAAGTTTCTGTATTTGCTTTATGTCTTAACTCATATGATAATTCATCTAAATCAATACGAGCTAATAAATCTATCAAACATTCTGCTCCCATTTTAGCGATAAACTTATTAGGGTCAGAATCATCTAAATAATTATTTTCTTGAGGAAGAGTCTCTAAAATATCTAAATATTCTTCTTCAGTTAAGAAATCCATTTTTTGTAATGGCTCCCCTTCAATGTTTTTTGCAATACCTGGTTGAATTACTACATATCTTTCATAGTAGATAATCATATCTAACTTCTTAGATGGTAATCCTAAAAGATATCCCATTTTATTTGGTAACGATCTAAAATACCAAATATGTGCTACAGGAACTACTAAATTAATATGTCCTACTCTGTCTCTACGTACTTTCTTTTCTGTTACCTCTACACCACATCGGTCACAAACAATTCCTTTGTATCGAATTCTCTTGTACTTACCACAAGCACATTCAAAGTCTTTTACAGGACCAAAAATACGCTCACAGAAAAGACCGTCTCTTTCGGGCTTGTGTGTACGATAATTAATAGTTTCTGGTTTTAGCACTTCTCCTTTAGATGTTCCTAAAATAGATTCTGGTGATGCTAAACCAATTGAGATTTTGTTAAACTTTTTTACGGTGTACTTCTCGTTTTTTCTTGCCATGGTAATGGTATCGAATTAAAATTGGGTCTAAGACCCTTATTAGATAAGTATATCTCTGGGTATATGTAACATACACCCAGAAATATGCTATAAATTTATTCTTCTAGTTTTAGGTCTAAACCTAAACCTTTCAACTCATGCATTAATACATTGAAAGATTCTGGTAATCCTGGTTCTGGCATAGTTTCACCTTTAACAATACTTTCGTATGTTTTAGCTCTTCCCATGACATCATCAGATTTTACAGTTAAAATTTCTCTCAAAATACTAGACGCTCCATAGGCCTCTAATGCCCATACTTCCATCTCTCCAAAACGCTGACCTCCAAATTGTGCCTTACCTCCTAATGGTTGTTGTGTTATTAGTGAGTAAGGTCCAATAGAACGGGCATGCATTTTATCTTCAATCATGTGACCTAGTTTAATCATATAGATTACACCTACCGTCGCTGGCTGATCAAAGCGTTTACCTGTTCCACCATCATACAAATAGGTATGTCCAAATCTTGGAACATTTGCTTCATCAGTAAATTCATTAATTTGATTTAAAGATGCTCCGTCAAAAATTGGAGTCGCATATTTTCTGTCTAATTTCTGACCAGCCCATCCAAGAACAGTTTCATAAATTTGACCAATATTCATACGAGATGGTACCCCTAGTGGATTTAAAA
>JABAZK010000083.1 GCA_018608485.1 Flavobacteriaceae bacterium
CGGTAGAAAATAAAGAGGTAGCATCAATAACAACAGCAGTAGTGTCTTTATTAAAAGCCTTTATTGGAAATGAAAATAGAACAGGCTCAAAGTTAGAGTTTACTACTGCTTCATGAACTGGTAGAATAGTATCTGCAACAACATTGTGAGACACTACTCTTAGAAGAATCTTTTTCCCTTTTCTTTGCCAACGAAGTACCTGTGTATTTGTTTTTCCTCCACCAAAACCTATTCCGTTGGCAGTTTTAGCAATTCTAGTAACCATTAACATTTCTCTATTTATTAGAGTGTCTGGAACTTCAAAAAGATATGTATCATCAGCAGAATGAACCTTAAATAAACCCTTGTCAGTTTTCATTTCTTTGGTCACCACTTTTCCATAGGGAAGGATAGCACCTTTTTTTGGTTTTGGTTTTGGTTTTGGTTTTTGAATTTCAGTAGTTTTCTTCTTCTTTCGTTTTTTTATTCTTCCAGTTTGTGCATCAACGGTTGATGTAATTCCTAGAAGGAAAAAAATCATAAGAATCTTTGTAAGTAATTTGTTTAGCATTTTAATCTGTTTAAATTAATTATTTATATAGTTTTTGACTAAATATTAAGCCAGTAGGTAAATTTTAAATTTAATGATCTAAACCTAGGGCTAAAGACAGTTGTGGCATAATTGTCATTGTATACTAGGAATAGGTCTGATAATGGGGCAACTCTCCATTGAAATCTTGTATTAATACTAAGATTTTCTCTTTGTGTACTGTATTGAAAAAAGGTTGACCAAAATATATTTTTGGTAAAAGTGATGTCAAATTTTGGTCCAATCAACCAAATAGAAGCATCTGGGTAAGGACCTGGTAGATCTATCTTATCGTAATTCATTTTAATAGATCCAGAAAAATATGGTTGTAATCTTAAAGATATAGATGATTCAAAAGAATATTTATTTCCATTAAAAAATTGCCCTATAGAATGGTTAATTCTATAAGATATTTTTTTACGTTGGTCAGATCTAAAACTTGCTTCAAAACTTGTATAGTAATAATTTTCATCCGCAGGTAAAGGAATTGCATCGTCTGTTCTTGTAGGATCAAAATCGTCATATAATTTTATATATCTATTAAACATTTGAAAACGTAATTGAGAAGTGTTTTGAAAATTTGCTTCCCATCTACTAATTATGGTGTAATCAGAGTTCTCGAAGTCTAGTTCTGGACGCCATATAGAAATAGGAATAATTGTAAATGAGTGGCGTTGAATTGTTCTATTTTTCGGCCAAAATTTCAACTCTATTTGAGGATTAATTTTAAAAATATCTGTTCTTCTAACAAAACCTAGTTCTGATTTATAATCATCTGCAACAAAAACTCCACTGAGTCTGATATTTAAAAACCTGTTGTTATACTGGGTTCTAAAACCAGCTGAAAAGTCATTGGAAGTGATACCTGGAGAAAATGATTTATGAAAAAAATATTTACCACTCCAAGTATTATCCTTGGAAGCCAAGCTATAATCAATTCCAAGTACTCGGTTGTATTTATCATTATTATCTAAAAATTCATAATCTTTGGTGCTTTGCTTATTGATAAAAAGAACACTTATGTTAGATCTACTAAATACTTTATGTTGAAGAGAAATTACAGAATTGTTTACTGTAGGGATTTCATTAACAATATCTTCATCGGTTTGCATGCTTAAAATACCAACTCTAAAATTATTATTTAATTTTCCACTCAATCTTACACCAGCAATAATTCTATTTTCAATATTTTTATCATTTATGTCTTTTGCAATACCAATTCGTCTAGAGAAAAAAGGATTTGAGTCTCTGCCATCTCCATAACTTCCAAACAAATCACTATTTTCAATAAAAAATTGCCTTCTTTCAGGTAATCCAACTTCAAATCGAGTTAAATTAGTTACTTGCTGATCTACTTCTACTTGTGAAAAATCTGGATTTAGAGTTAAGTCTAAATTCATGCTATTCGCAATAGTTAATTTAGCATCTCCTCCAATTTTTAAACTGTTATTATTGTTGTTGTATTCAAAATCTTTTGAAGTAATTGTGTTTAAAAAAGGGATAATAGAAACTGGAGATTTAGATTTTCCTAAAGGTCTATCAAAAATTAGGTCTCCCATAAAAGCAAGATTGAAAATATATTGATTTTGAGGGATATTAACCCATGTATTTTGCTCATTATCTTGAGTATCAAAATGGTAGGTGTTAAATCTCCATTTTGTCTCTCCCTCTTTGTATTTGAATGCAGATAGTGGAATTTTCCACTCTAAAATATAATAATTACCATGTATTTTTGATTCACCAGTCCATTTCGTGTCCCAAGCCATATTAAAACCTCTGATATCATTTCCGCCACCCGAAAGCAACATTTCTCTACGAACTCCGTATGGGTTTGAGCCAAATAAAAAAGCGTTAGTTCCATCATTAAAAGTATCAAACATGAGCGTAACGCTATCACTAGCACCTCCTCTGAAATCTCTGCGTAATGAAGGAATAATGTAATCTTTTCCTTTTGCATACACTTTTATGCCTACATATAAATTTCTGTCATCAAACATAAATTTGATTTCAACCTGACTTTTTGCTTGTGCTGTGTCTGTAGGAAAATACTGATAAAAGTTTGTAGCAGGGAGAACTTTACTCCATGAAGTTTCATTTAAAACACCATCAATTTTTATTTCTTCATCAGTGTATTTTGCTATCACCGATTTATTTTGTGATTGTAAAATCACAGAAAAAAACAAAAAAAAGTATAGAACTCTCATCTAACAAAAATTTATTTTTTTGTACCCTAATTGCTTTATTTTATAGGATGTCAAAGTAAAACTAAACCTTAAAGTTTTTTCACAAATATTAGTTAAATTTATTTTTTGAAAAATAGCTAAAAAGTAGGTTTCTATAATAAATTTTCTGTGTAGAAAAGAGAGAGAAAGTTTTTGATAGTTGGGCATGAGATAAAAACTAAAAAGAAAGCACAATGTTTGCAGTTAGTCCGGTGCTCTCAGGAACAAACCTACAGACACCTCCTATACAAACTAGTCCACCACGTTGTCTCCCATAATTTAATGCAAATCTTTGTGCGCCTAATGTATAACTCCCTCCAAGGTTATAATAATGAATTCTTTGGGTTTCATTATCATTTCCGTAGTTGTAAATATCATTTACATATACAGCAAATTTAGAATTAAGATTAAATTCTAAGGTACCACCAACCCAATTTTTTTTATCATCTTTAGACCATAAGTGTTGAGTTTCAAATCGAAGAGATTTTCCTATTCCCATTTTGTAGGTTGATTCGCTGACAAATATATCTGTTTCTACGATTCCAAAAGTTTCTTCTATATATCTCTTGTTATAATATTGATTTACATAATAAAATACTGAACTCCAGTCACTAGACCATTTCTTCCTAATTTCTAAACTAATATCAGAGAAATATTTTTTTCCAAATTTCAGAAAGTCAGCATCATACTCAAAATTTAAATAGTCATAATCACCGCTTAATCCAGCCCAGTATGACATATTTAAAGCAATTTTTGTTCCATATTTCCCGCCTAATGTAGTTTTCTTTTTTAGTGTGTAGAATAAATCAACTTGTCCTCCAATTTCACCAATTTTTAACAATGCAAAATCTTGAAAAGAAATTTGAGGTTGAGCTTGATAAACATAGATGTTTGTGAGTAAATAATCGTGCTGTTTTGTCAAGGCAGGGATGTAATTCATTATATTTTGATTAAAGATATTCCCCGTGGCATTTCTCTCAGAATAGAAAGTCATATTTTCAATTCTTCTAAAATTAGCATTTATCCCAAAACCTTTTTTTCCATATCCGACATCAAAAAGGAATGCATTTCCTGGTTTTGTATTTCTAATTTTATCAAAAATAATAACAGCGTCACTACTCTTAGAAACAAATTCTGCACTAGAGTAGAAATTATTTACAGAAAAGTTTAACCTACTTGAAAAAGCATTTGTTAGATCATTGAAGTTATAATCTGTGTCATCATTTTCTTCTTTTCTGCCAACATAACTTAATCCTATATCTAAGTTCCATGAGTTAGACTTAAGCATAGATGAAATGTTAAATTCTGAATTAAATCCATAAATACTGGCATCTGAAACATCAAAACCACTTCTCTGATTTCCGTACAAAGCAGACAAGGTCACGTTTTCTGTTGGATAAAACCTTATTCTACCTCCCCTCAATGCATTATTTATTCCTAATTGACGATCTTCCCAGGAGCGAAGAATTAAACCACTACCATATTGTTCGTAAAAATATCCTGCAGTAGCCTCAATTTTTTTTGAAGTATACTTTGCATAATATAGCGCAACATTTGAATTATTAAAATCAGGAGAGTAGTTTAATAGACTCATTGGCTCATAACCCTCTGCTTGAACCCCAAAGGAAAATTTTGATATAGAATAATCAATTTTCAAATAATTATTAGATCTAAATCTATTTTTTTCGGTAAAGTCTCCTGTTTTTTCATCATCAACATAATATTGTGAATTGGATTCGAAACCAACAGTGAGATTGTCGTTTTGTTGGGCTTGAACAAATACTGTAAGAAAGAATAGTTTTAATACTAATAATTTTCTCATTTTTTAAGTATTAATTAGGGATTAGTTTTTGTTTTTTTGTATCACCTCAAAAAGTTCATCTTCAACACCTGGTGAATAACCAGAATGAATGTAAATAATCTCAGTACCCTTTAGTATATATGTCTGAGGAATTGTAGAAATATTTAACGCTCTTTTTAATTCTTGATTTTTATCTAATAGAATTTTATAAGGCCAATCTTTACCATTAACCATTGGTCTAATTCTTTTCTGTGTTCTAGAATCATCAGTAGAGATTGCTATTAATTCCATGTTTGAAGTCTCTTGCCACTCATCATATATTTCACTGATAGCGTCTAATTCATTAATACAAGGAACACACCATGTAGCCCAAAAGCTCAAGACGGTGATCTTATTTTTTGAAATTTCATCTAAAACTTTCAAAGATTTACCATCCAAAGTGAATAAGGTAGAATTTGGAACTGATTTTTGACTAAAAACAATAGAACAAAAAAGCATGCAGATTATGATTGAAAGTTGTCTCATAAGTAAAATAATCAGTAATGTATTTTTAATAAAGTAAATGTATATAAATTATTAATATCCTAGGTTATAATTTTTAGTTTTGTATCTTTGAAATTGTAAAATCCTCAATAGTTTAAACAAATTATTAATCATTATTCATATAAATATAAGTTGCATTATGAAATTAATAAAATTTTACCTTTTATTCACTTTAGCAATTCTTCTAGGTTGCTCAACATCATCAGACAATAGTACTAATCCACAACCACCATTTGGTCCAGACTATATTTTGTTATCGTCTGATCAAACTATTGTAGAAGTTGGGGAAACTGTGACTATGAATGTTGTTGATGACGAAGATTTTGATATCACATCCCAATCAACAATAATAATAGAGGGATCAGCAATAGCCGGAAGTACTTTTACTCCTACTAACTCTGGTAGTTATGAAATTAAAGCAACTTATCAATCTGTGACTAGTAATAAAATATATATTACTGCAAATTTGCCTGTCGTACTTAGTAGAATAGATGTTAATTTATCTGAACCTGCAATTTTCCCCGGGGGTGTAGTCACTTTTTCAGCCTCTGCAATTTATAGTAACAATACTTCAGAAGATATTACCTCCGAAAGTGAGTTTTACGTAGATGATGTTCTAATATCAGGAACTGAATACACGGGGAACCAGGTTGGTACCATTGAAGTAAAAGCAGTATATCAAACAATATCAAGTGATTCTTTCCAAGTTCAAATTGTAGATCCGTCTACGCTTCCATCAAATTTCTCGAAAAAAGCTGTTATTGAGGATTTTAC
>JABAZK010000126.1 GCA_018608485.1 Flavobacteriaceae bacterium
TATCTAATAAACCATCTCCATTTACATCTCCCATTACTGCTCCAGTATTCCATGAGCTGTTTCCAGAAATATTGGCTTTTAATGAAATGTCTTCAAATTGTAAATTCCCTTTATTAATAAATAACTTGTTTTTTTCTTGATTTGCTGAAAGAAAGATGTCTAGAAGGCCATCATTATTTATATCTCCTAAAGCTACTCCACCCCCGTTATAGTAATACAAATAATCAAGAATATTTAGCTCATCAGAGGGTTTAATTGTATTTTCAAAAACCAATCCTGTCTCCTTAGAGGACGGGTTATTAAATAAGAATTCTTCTTTATTACATGCTAAAAAGAATATCGAAAAACAAAATATGATTATTTTTTTATTCATTGATTAAAAATAATTTTGGGCTTTCGTTATTAATGGCTGCTAATAGATACTTTTTCCCTTTATTATCTTTTATTGTTTTTAAATGCTTCACTTCATTTTTTATGCCAAAACCAGATCTATTATAATTTTGCCATGTGAAATCCATATTTCCATCCCCCAATAAAACAGATCCGTAACTAGCATCTAACCTAGAATATTGTGGCTTAAATTCAAAGTTGTTTCCTGCCATAACAATATCTAGATACCCGTCATTATTAACATCTGTACATACAATTCCACAAACACAAGAAAGTTGAACTCTGCTTGGTAGTTTTTTAGTTGTAAAATCACCCTTTCCATCATTTACAGCAATGATTGTTTCTGAAATAGCACTTTTTTTCATAATCGATTTATCAAATATTGATGGAGGAAATAATTCATCGATTGATTTTTTTGCATATTCAGAAGCTTTTAAATTTTGTTTTTTCAGGGAAACCAATTGTGATGTTAACTCTTTTTTCATATGAATTGGATAATCTTTTCCTTGATTATGTTTAGTCATAATTTGCTCAATAGTACCATTATTATCAAAATCATTTACCCACATTTTTAGTGGATTTTCAAAAGAAGGTTTATGCATAATATTACTTCCTTGATTCCCAAAAATAAAATCTAAATCCCCATCATTATCTAAATCAGCAGCTTCGACTACATTCCACATTCCATGCAAATCATCTAAAACTGATGTTTGCTTTTTTAATCTTTTCCCGTTATTTATAAAAATCTTTGGAGTATCCCATTCAGAAACAGTGATCAAATCTTTGTTCCCATCATTATCAACATCTTTCCAGATTGCATCAGTAATCATTCCTGCGTTTTTAACTTCGTAAGCAACTTTTTCTGTAGTATCTTGAAAAGTTCCATCTCCATTATTTTCTAAAAAGTGATGCGTTGGATTAACTCCATAAATTGCTACTAAACTTCTAGCGCCAACAAAAATATCAACGTCTCCATCATTATCAAAGTCACAAGGGGCTATCACTGAAATATTTTTTCTTAAAGGGGCTAATTTTTTCTGCGCTGGATCAAATCTTCCTTTTCCATTGTTGATATAAAGTCTTACTTTATAATTATTCTCTTGGCCTATCTCGTTCCCACCAGATCCAACCATCAAATCTAAATTTCCATCTCCGTTGGCATCAAAAAAAGCAGCAGTTGTATCCTCATAAAAAGCATCTTTATCAAACGATTTTTGTATTGACAGCGCAGTATTACCATTCCCTAAATTAAGATACAGTAGCCCTGGTTGATTTTTTGCTCCACCGACATAAAAGTCATCATTCCCATCATTATTAATATCGCCTACAGCTAAAGCAGGTCCCTCTTGAGACAGCATTTTATTAATTAACCCTTCATAGTCAAAATCAGAATAACTGTTTTCTTCATGTTTTTGTAAATTGGTTTTTAAAACCTCTGTAATCAGTGTTTTTTCTTTCTTTTGACTTAATGGCTTTTGAATTTTAGTTGCCTCTGATTGCTTTAATGTGATTGTAGAGTTAACCTCAATATTTTTCCATTTTTGAGTTTTATTGTCTGGCCAAATTACTTGCAATGAATCTATTAATGATATCTCTCCCAAACCAATAGTCATCACATAATCCATAGAAGATTGAAACCCTCTTGAAGGCATTTGATCTTGGACAAATATTTTATTTTTGTGAAAAATTTTCACAGTACTTCCAATTCCAAAATTGTTAACCTTTTCTCCTTCTAACTTAATTTTTAAATAATTATTATTGGTTAATGAATCTGAATTATTCTTATAAACAAATGGCAACATGTTAACATTGTTAATGACTAAATCTAAATCTCCATCATTATCTAAATCTCCATATGCAACTCCATTTGATAAACTTGGTGTTTCAAAACCCCATTCTCTGTTTGCATTTTCAAAGGTAATATCGCCGTTATTCTTGTACGCATAATTAGGCTGAGGTTTTACTGGCATTTTATTAATGATAGAATCTATGGCTTGTTTTCTACCTGTTAAAGCCATTTTTTGAATAATTTCATTTGCGAAAAAATTCACAAAGTCTAAATCTGTTAAATCATGATTAATTCCATTGGTAATAAAAATATCTCTATTCCCGTCATTGTCCATATCAAAGAGAAGACCAGCCCAGCTCCAATCTGTTTTTGCTACTCCACTATAATAAGCAACCTCAGAAAAAGTACTGTTTCCGTTATTTAGTTGTAACGTATTTTGAATATATTGTTGAGAAAAATCTTTGCTTTGCTTTAATTTAAAAACATTATAGCCTTCAAATTCCATAACAGACTTCACTCGCTGATCTGACTCGGGTAACATATCCGTTATAAAAATATCTGCATTTCCATCATTATTTATATCTGCAATATCTACACCCATTGCTGATAAACTTAGATGAGAAGTCCAATTTGTAATATCTTCTGTAAAAGTACCATCTTGGTTGTTTATATATAGATAATCTCGTTCATAAAAATCATTAGAAACATAAATGTCTGGATACAAATCTCCATTCATATCAGTTACCATAACTCCTAATCCAAATCCTATTAAACTACCATAAATACCTGCCTCTTCACTTACATCCACAAATTTCCCGTTATCGTTTCTCAATAACATATCACCAACGCCTCTAAAAATCTCTGGGACATTCTCCCAATCTTGTGCTCTTTTATCACGCTGTTCAGCATATCCTAAACTACTAACCGGGATATTGCTGTTGTTTAGAATATAAGCGTCTAAGTCTCCATCCTTATCATAATCAAAAAAAGATGCGTGTGTTGAAAATCCTGTTTTAGCTAAGTTATATTCAGCAGCTTTTTCTGTAAAGGTTAAATCACCGTTATTTATGTACAGATCATTATCATGATTGTTTCCTTTTAAATTCCCAGCATTACTCACATAAATATCTAACAAACCGTCTTGATTAATATCAACCATAACAACACCTGTAGACCAGGGTTTATTCCCCTCAATTCCGGCACTTTCAGAAATATCTTCAAATGATAGATTGCCCTTATTAAGATATAGCTTATTAGCTACCATATTTCCTGTGAAGTAAATATCTGCTAAGCCATCATTATTAATATCTCCAATAGCTACTCCTCCGCCATTGTAAAAATTTCTATACTTGAAAATATTGAAATTCTTTTGATTTTTGACTTCATTTAAAAAGTCTATTCCAGTTTCATCAGACTCCAATAAGGTAAATAGAGTTGACGTGGGTGCAGAATTCTCCTTATTAAAATCGGTTTTTTTACAAGAATTTATTAAACCTAAAAAAATTACTAACAAAAATAATTTTCTAATTAAAATATTTAAATTCATATTGTGGAGTCGTATTATGTATTTTAAAATAAAAAGAGAGTTTTATTTACTTACAAAAATTATAATTTTTACAATGAAATCTTTAAGACTTAAGTATAATATTTAGTGTTTTAATAAAAAAACGAGGAGTTTAATTAATAATATAAAGGTATAAAATATTTGTATTGAAATCGATAAGACTTGATATAATATTTAAGTGAGAAAGAAAGAATTTCAAAAAAAAATATTTATTTAAACTATAGTTAACCTTCAAAGATTAAAACAACTATTGACAATTGATATTAGCCTTTTTTTTAAATAATTAAAGAGGGTATAAAAATACCCTCTTTAATCAAATTATCTATATGTGATAAAATTTAGTACCCTGGATTCTGAACTAAATTAGGGTTAGATAAAAGAGCTGTTAATGGAATTGGAAATAAGTTTTTATTTGCATCTCCAACTGCAGCAGGATCTTTAAACTCCCAGTTTTTAGTAAATTGTCCAAATCTTAGTAGGTCATTACGTCTAAAAAATTCTACATATAATTCTCTACCTCTTTCGTCAATCATATCATCTAAACTAAGTGATGAGAAAGGAGTTGCTCCTCTTAAAACTCTCAATTCATTTACCTCAGCTAATGCACCTCCAGAATCACCATTTCTTAGCATAGCTTCTGCTCTCATTAAGTGTGCATCTGCAAATCTGAAAATAGTTTCGTGCGCTCTAAAAGAATTAAACCCAGATCCATCATAAGGGTGATATTTAATCACTCTTATACCTTGAGCCTCATTACTAGTATATAAACTTAAATCTCTTGAATATATTAATGGATCTCCGGCTCTATCAGTTAAAGCCACTCCATCTTTATCATATTGTTGTCCAACTAAAAATCCGTAACCTATACCATGATTAGTAGTTGCATTTGCTGTAGTAGCATCTGGAACCCATCCTCTTCTTTCATCAGGTGAGTCACCTAGATAGTTTGAATCAGATTCACCTTCAAATAAGTCATAAAATTCAGCTAAAGTAGAAAAACCATTCCATCCACCACCTTGATCTGCTGAGACCATATTGTAGTGCATTCCATTCCAAATTCTATTACCTATTCCTATTTGACCGTATAAAACAGTTTCATTATTTGCTGTAGGTTCAAATAATTGAAAATAACCTGATTGCAAAGCAAAACCACTAGCTTCAACTGCATCAACAGCACTAATTACTGCTGAATAATTAGGTGCTGAACCAGTATAACGCTCACTGTTTAGTATAACTTTTGCTTTTAAGAAATTAGCAGCAGCCTTTGATGCTCCTTTAGTAGCAAGACTTGGAGCAATTTCAGGTAACCCTGCAATAGCCTCATCTAAATCATTTAAAATAAATGCATAAGCCTCTGCAGCAGAAAGCACAATAGGAGTATCAGTAGGTGCATCTGTTGCTTCTCTAAATGGGTTTTGACCCCATAGATCTAGTACAAAATACATACTAAAAGCTCTTAAAAACTTAGCCTCAGCTATTTGCTGCGGTGTTGCATTACTTAAAGGACTAATAATCTGAGTTGCTTTTAATACCTTAGAATTTAATTGGTTCCATGTTGGTAATAAAAAGTTATGATCTACTTTCCATTTATGGTCATGAAGTGAACTCCATTGACCATTATCTCCCCAGTCACTACCTCTTGTAGGTACAACTTGTTCGTCTGTAGTTACTTCGTTCAGGGCAAAGAAATTCCCCTGATCTCCTAACATACCCCATGTTTCACTATACAGACCATTTAATGATTCTTCTGTGTCAGCTAAACCTGTAAAGGTAACATCTTGTATTACTGAATCCGTAGCTTCAAGCTCTAAATCCGAGCAAGAATAAAATGCTGTTACAGAAATAAGTAATAGTAAAGCTATATTAATGTTAAATTGTTTTTTCATCTTTTTATATTTTTAAAATTTTGCGTTAATTCCAAAAGTAATTGTTGTTGGATTAGGATACGCTCCATAATCCATTCCAATAGAAGGTAAATTACCTCCCGTAGCAGAGTTAACTTCTGGATCTAGTCCTGAATAATCTGTCATTAAAAATAAGTTTTGTCCTGTTACAGAGAAAACCATTGATTTAAAGACTCCTTCTCCAGATAAAGGCATGTCATATGCTAAAGATAAATTTTGTAATCTTACAAAATCTCCTTTTTCTAAAAACCTAGTAGACACTGCAGCTGATGCTCCTAAATCTTCTCCACTTGTTAAAGTTCCTGGAAGAACGTTTCTAGTTGTTTTAAAGGCTCCTGCTGTAAAAAATGCATTTGCAGTGTTATTGTATACATAATGTCCAAACTGTCCACTAAAGTATGCAGACATTGTCCATTTCTTATAATTGATTGATGTAGATAAACCTCCTGTTAAATTAGGTAAAGCACTTTTACCAACAAAACCTTTTTCACTTAAAATCGGTTGTCCTGCGCTATCGTATCCACTAAACTCTTGCATATAGTATGAAAATAGTGAATGTCCTTCTTGTAATCTCATAGCAAAAGCACCAGACAATCCTGGTCCGTTAACATTTGCGAAATCATATTGTCCAGATAAAGATTCAACCATATTATCGTTATAAGCAACATTAAAGTTTGCTGACCAGTTAAAATCTTCCGTTTGAACTAAATCATACCCTAAAGAAAATTCTACCCCTTGATTTACAATTTTAGAATCTGTTAAGTTTTTAAATTTACGATCTAAAATAGCAGGTTGAGCTTCATCAACTAAAAATAATAAGTCTTTAGTTTCTTTTCTATAAACATCAATACTTCCTGAAAGTCTGTCATTATTAAAACCAAAATCTAAACCAGTAGCGTATTGAATTGTAGATTCCCATTTAAGGCCATCTCCTCCAAAAGAAACAATACTATTACCATTGTTAAGGTCAATATTTCCGTTGTTTTGTGGATTTAATCCATTCCAACGAGATCTATTAACGTAGTTTCCATATCCTACTCCTTCTTGGTTACCAGTAATACCAGCACTCAAACGTAATTTTAAAGTAGACATATTACTATCACTCATAAAGTCTTCTTCATTTAACTTCCATGCAAAAGCACCAGAAGGAAAATACCCATATCTATTCGCTTCTGCAAAGGCCGAAGAACCATCAGCTCTTAATGTAGCCGTAAATAAATATTTGTTTGATAGAGTATAGTTAACTCTTCCAAAAAATGACTGTAGTTCAGTTGTGTTGTCATAAGTGTCAACAGCTAAAGAGTTTACGTTTGCTGTTGAAGTATTTGCAGAAAAGCTAGAACTTACAAAATCTAACCCATCATAACCTCTTACATAAACTCCAGTTAAGTTAGGAGCATATCCAAATTGTTGGTATTGACCAGATATCTCTCCAGCTATTCCAGTAACAACATCTTGCAGGTTAGAACCCATTACATCAAGATCTCTTGAAGAGAATCCCCAAGCACCTGAATATAGCCCTGAATTTCTGAAGCTTTGGTATGAAAAACCACCTAAAACTTCTAATTTAGAATTCTTGAATTCTTTATTGTAAGTTAAAGTCGCTTCCAATAATTCATTTTGAACCTCTAACATATTGTATGCACCTCTACCATTACCTGGTATTCCATCTTCCAATCCTAACACATCTGCTGAAGTAACAGAAAAGTTATCAGAATCTGACTTATCTACACCAACAGCAAGCTTAGCTTTTAAGTTTGATGTTAAATCATATTCTAACGATAAGTTTGCTAAATATCTATTTGTATTAGTAGTTCCTTGTGTATACGCTAATAAGTTAGCTGGATTCACCAAAGTACCACCATCAAAATCAGGATCGTTAGGCCAAGTAGGATTTGCAGAAAAAGCTGCTCCTAAAATATCTCCTTTATAACCTGCAGTTCCTCCTGTTGGAGCTAAGTTATCATTAACTCTAGAAACAGAACCTTGAAAACTTAATCGTAACTTATCATCTAAAAATCTATGGTTTAAGTTAACTCTTGCTGTAAGTCTTTCTAAATTTGAATTCTCAACAATACCAGTTTGATTTCCTAAACCTAAAGTTGCTATGTAAGAACCATTGTCATGAGATTTAGAATAACTTAGGTTTTGATTGTGAGACATTGCAGTTCTAAAAATGACATCTTGCCAATCAGTTGCAGAACCATAATCACTTGCAGCATCAACTGCTAAACCAACTCTTAATCTTTCTGATAAAAATTTATCTGCACTTAAAAGATCGTAAGTGTCTAACGCTTTAGAAGAACTGATATTTGCTTGATAGCTAAATTCCCCTTTTTTAGACCTTCCTGACTTAGTAGTTACAATTACAACACCGTTAGCCCCTCTAGAACCGTATATAGCTGTAGCTGATGCATCTTTTAAAATACTGATGCTTTCAATATCATTAGGGTTTAAGAAATTAAGTGGATTTTTGGCTGGATTTCCACCCAAACCAATCACATTTGCTCCTGCTGTAGTTGCGCCTCCAGATAATGGAACTCCATCAACCACAAATAAAGGATTGTTATTAGAACGCACAGAGTTTGATCCTCTAATACGAATATTCACGCCAGCTCCTGGTGCACCACTTGTATTTGAGATTTGAACCCCAGCAGTTTTACCTTGAATTAGCTGTTCTGGTGAAGATATAACACCTTTGTTAAAATCTCCTGAAGTTACTGATGTTACCGATCCGGTAGCATCTTTAACTGTAGTAGATCCATAACCAATAACCACAATCTCATCTAACTCAGTAGAATCTTGTGTCATAGTCACATTGATTACCGATTCAGAACCTACGGTTCTTTGCTCAGTTTTGTATCCAAGATAGTTGTAAACTAACACATCACCTTCTTTGGCTTTAATTGTGTAATTTCCATCAAAATCTGTTTGGACTCCTGTTGTTGTGCCTTTAACGGTAATACTAACACCTGGCAAACTACCATCGGCATCAGAAACAACTCCTTTAATTGATTGACCATAAGTAATACTACCTATTAGTAACATAATAATCAACAAAGGCTTTTTAAGTAAACAATTTTTCATAAAAGTTTAATTTTAATTAATAATGATTTGTTTTTTTAATTTGAATTTTTATTATCAAAGTCAAATTTACACTTTCTTTAACAGTAAATGAAAAAATGTATTGATAATATTGCAAATTAACATTTTTATCTCCAAAAAAAAAGAATCTTTCAATAAAATAAACGAAATCGTTTTCGTTTTTTTATGCTAAAATCAATTTAATTAATTAAATTTTTAACATATTGATTCATATGTACTTAGCTATTAAATTTTTGATTCTGTTAATGTTGATTTTTTTATATTTCTTTAATTTTTATATTCTTAAACCAAACTTTATCACTGTGATCTTGAAGCCCAATGTGCCCAGAAGGATATTTTCCAAAACCTTCCCAATCTTTGAACTTTGAATTGGCTACCATAGCATCCCATTTTTCTCCTGATAAAGGAAATGAAATACTAGCTTTCCCGTTCATAGTAACAGTTCCGGTGTTTTTTTTATGATCGATCTCTAACACACATTTATTCCATTTTCCAGCAGGATTTATATGCTCATCTGGATACCCTATCATATCATATAAAGATCCAGCTTTATGAATTCCGTTACCAACAAAAGAGTCTGGATGTTTTTCATTGTCTAAAACTTGAATTTCTGGACCAGTCATATAAGCTTCAGAAAATTTTTCATCTTCATAAACCCCCCAAAATATTCCGCTATTACCTGCTTCAGAAATTTTCCATTCCAATGACAAAATAAAATTCGTATATTTTTCTTTAGTGATGATGTTTTTTCCACCTACTTTACCTGGAGTAAATACCATAGCATCATCTTGAATGGTCCATTCTGGAAACATTTCATCCGACAAATAGCCTCGCCAATTCTCTAAAGTAGAACCATCAAACAAAATTGTCCAATCATTGGTATTCTCAGATGGATTTGATGATGCAATCTGTTGATTTACTTCGTTGTTTTTTATTTTTTTCTCTGCTTGATTGCATCCTACAAATAAGCACAAACTAAAAATGATTATTATTCTTACCATGTTTACATCTATTAAATTCCTAATATTTTTTGTAATTGATTTTCATCTTTATCTCCATCACTCCCTGCAAAATCATCAAATCTTTTTGAGGTAGTTTCTATAATATGATTTTTTATAAAGTCTACACCTTCTATGGCGCCTTGTTGAGGACTTTTTATCACACACTCCCATTCTAAAACTGCCCAAACATCACAACCATATTCAGTTAGCTTAGAAAAAACTTGTTTAAAATCTACTTGACCATCTCCTGGAGATCTATATCTTCCAGCTCTATTTTTCCAATCATTGTATCCTCCAAAAGTTCCTTTTTTCCCACTAGGATTAAACTCTGCATCTTTCACATGAAAAGCTTTTATGAATTGGTGGTAGTGATCTATATATTTTAAATAATCTAATTGTTGTAAAACGAAATGAGATGGATCATATAAAATATTAACTCTTTTGTGATTCCCTGTGGCTTCAAGAAATCTTTCAAAAGTATCTCCATCATGAATATCCTCGACTGGATGCACTTCGTAACAAACATCTACGCCTTGACTGTCAAATGTATTCAAAATAGGTAGCCATCTTGATGCCAATTCTTTAAATCCTGTTTCCACAAGTCCTTTAGGTTGTTGCGGCCAAGGATGAACCATAGGCCACAATAAAGAACCTGAAAAAGTAGCATGTGTTTTTAACCCTAATCGTCTACTAACAATAGCAGCTTTCTTCATTTGATCAATAGCCCATTCCGTTCGTTGCTTTGGCTTTCCTTGTAACTCTTTTGGAACAAATACATCAAACATCAAATCATGAGCTGAGTGAACCGCCACCAACTGTCCTTGAATATGAGTTGATAATTCTGTTATTTCTAAACCAAAAGAATTTATTTTTCCCTTAAACTCATCGCAATATGTTTGACTTTCTGATGCGATGTCTAGATCTATAATGCTTTTGTCTAGTGTAGGTATTTGAATGCCAATATATCCAAGTTCTTTTGCCCATTTACACAACCCCTCCAACGAATTAAACGGGTCTTTATCATCCATAAATTGTGCTAAAAAAACAGCTGGTCCTTTAATAGTTTTCATATTTTTTTTAAAAAATTTAAACGTTACAAAGTATAGTTTTCATCAATAGCGATCCAACTATTTCCATTTTTGTGTGAGGAGACTGCTTTTTCGATAAAACTCATCCCTCTAACACCATCAATAATGGTTGGAAACTCCCCAACGTTGAAGGGTTCGCTACATATAGCCCTTGCTACCCCTTTATATATATTCCCCATGGCATCAAAAATTCCTTCTGGATGTCCAGGAGGTAATTTTGTTCCATCTAAAGATAGTTTGCTGTTATATTCATGTCCAGGTTTTAATACTTGTAACGGCTTACCTTCTTCCATTAAATAAAGATAATTTGGGTTTTCTTGCTCCCATTTAAGCCCTGCTTTATCTCCATATATTTTTACAACAAAACTATTCTCCTCTCCAGTGGCAATTTGGCTTGCACAAATAACTCCTTTAACATCATTAGAGCATCTTAACAAAATAGTGCCATCTACATCCATAGGATTGTCATCGTATACGTGATTTAAGTCTGCTAAGATATTTTCAATTTTTACTCCTGAGACATATTCTAACATGTCAAAAGCATGAGTTCCAATATCGCCAATACAACAGCTTCCTCCAGATTTTTCGGGATTTAATCGCCAAGTTGTTTTGCGTTTTTCTATGTCATGAATAATAGGGTTTATCCATCCCTGATAATACTGTGCATCAATTTTTTGAACCTTTCCTATAACACCACTTTTAACCATTTCGCGCATTTGACGTATCATAGGGTACCCTGTGTAAGTGTAGGTTACTGCAAAAATAGTTTTCTTATCTTGTAAGAGGGTATAAAGTTCTTGAGCTTCCTTATAAGTTGTGGTTAAAGGTTTTTCACAAATGACATGGAACCCATTTTCCAATAATTTTTTGGCCATAGGAAAATGCAAAAAATTGGGTGTTAAAATAGAAATTACTTGCATTCGCTGATCTTCAGGCAATTGAAGTTCTTGCTCAATTAGTGTTTCAAAATCTATGTAAATTCTATCTACTGGCAACCCAATTCTATTGGCAAAATCAATATTTTCATCCCAAATAGGATTAAAAACACCTCCAACAATTTGATATTTATCAAACATAGAGGAAGCTATCCGATGTAAAATCCCAATCAAAGAATTACCCCCACCGCCAAGTATACCTAGTCTTATTTTAGAACTACTCATTTATATTTATGATTTATATTCTACTTTTTCATTTTTGAATAATAGTGCAAAGATTAACATTACTACCACTGCAAATACTGCTGGGAAAATCCAAATATCTTGCCAAGCGTGAGAGCCACCTGCTAGTAAATTCTTGTCTACAATTTTACCTGCAATCCAGAAACCAACTAACATTCCAACACCATAAGTAGCTAATGTAATTAAGCCTTGCGCAGCACTTTTAACTTTTTCTCCAGCTTTAGAATCAGTGTAAATTTGACCAGATACAAAAAAGAAATCATAACAAATTCCGTGTAAGGCTATTCCTGTAATAATCATAAAAAATAGATCCCCATTATTACCATAAGAAAAAAGAAGATATCTGACTACCCAGGCTAACATTCCAAAAAGAATTGTTTTTTTAAAACCAAACTTTTTAAAGAAAAAAGGTAATAACAACATAAAGGCTACCTCTGAGATTTGACCCAAAGAAGCCCATGCAGTAGAATTTTCTACCTGATATTCTGTTAAAAAAGGACTGATATTTTGATAATAAAATGCTAATGGAATACAAATTAAAACCGAGGATATAAAAAACACTAAAAAGTTTCGATCATTTAATAATTTTAATGCATCCAACCCTAAAATATCTTTTATTGTAACATTGTCACCCTTGGCTACTGAGGGTGGTGTCTTTGGTAAGGTAAAACTAAAAACTCCTAGTAATAGAGATGCTAAAGCAACCATAATAAATGTGTTTGATAACATTCCATTACTAATATTTTCAATAGAATCCCATTTAAATAGAAAACTAATAGCTAAGCCAGCTAAAATCCATCCTATTGTCCCCCAAACTCTTACTAAAGGAAATTGTTTTGCAGGATCACTCATTTGGTTAAAAGAAACCGAGTTAACTAATGCCAAAGTTGGCATGTATGCAATCATATAACCCAATACATAGGGATAAAAAACAGAAAACTCTGTAGATTGAGACATTAAGTACATAAGTGTTGCACCAAGTAAATGAAGTACGCCTAAAATTTTCTCGGCATTAAAGAAGCGGTCAGCTATCAACCCTATTATAAATGGAGCTATAATTGCACCCCAAGATTGGGTAGAATAAGCCATAGCGGTTTCTCCTCCTGAAGCTCCTAAATTACTTCCTAAAAAAGTACCCATAGTTACGAACCAGCCTCCCCAAATAAAAAATTCGAGAAACATCATAAAGGAGAGTTGAAATTGGATTGATTTTTTCATCATTAAATGATTTATGGTGTTATTATCTAGTTTTTTATTATTTCAGATTACTTGCTGATTTTAACAACAAATCTCGTGTAGCTTTAATTCCATCTCTTTCATTTAATCTGTCTCCTTCATATTCTACTCCAATAAAACCTGTATATTCAGCATCTTTAACTATTTGCAACATTTTTATATAGTCAATGGTAGTTTCATTACCAGCTTCATCAAAATCATACGATTTTGCACTTACGGCCATTGCTGCAGGCATCATCATTTTTGTGCCTTCATATTTGTCTGGATACACTTCGGCACAATCTCCCCATTTTTCATTTACATCTGCTCTTTTTACACACCAGTTACCAAAATCAGGTAATGTCCCACAGTTTTCCATATTAACTTCATTAATAGCTTTCATCAACTCGACAGGATTAGATGACAACCATCCATGATTTTCACAAAGCACATTGATGTTTTTTGTTGCAGCATACACTGACAACTTTCTCAACCCATCTACAACAGTAGTTTTCCAAATTTCTGGATCATTTGTACCAAAAGTATTTACACGGATTGAATGACATCCTAATTTTGATGCAGCATCAACCCATTTTTTATGATTTTCTACTGCTTGGTTTCTCTTATTTTCATCAGGATCAGCCAAATCTCCTTCATCATCAACCATAATCAAAATATTTTGCATAGATTCTTTTTTACTAATTTTATTTAATGAATCTATTACAACATTAAATCCTAATTCTTCAATTTCATGTTTATAAAGCTGACTTACATACTCTAAACCTTTAAATCCCATTTCTTTTGCTTGTGATGCAAAATGGAAAGGTGATTTTTTATCATCTTCAACATATTTGTGAAGTGACCATTGAGCAAGTGATAACTTAAAAAACACTCCTTCATCAGAACTTACTTTTACTGATGAAGTTGCTTGTTTTTTTTCATCAGTTTTACAACTAGATATTGAAACACCAAGAATTAATAGTGCAATAAAAATTGATTTTGGAATAATAGTTGAATTCATCTTATTTATAAATTTGTGACATTTTAGGATGCTCAAAGTATAACATAGACCTTGAAATTATGTGTATAATTGTTCAGTGAAAAATTTTAAACAAATTTTAAACATAGTTAAAAGTGCTTTTTCTGTACTCCAAAGGGGTGCATTTTTCGTGTTTTTTAAACATGGTAGCGAAATATTGACTAGTAGAAAACCCACACAGATAAGCAATGTCAGATATATTCATTTCAGGCTGATCTGATAAGATTTTTTTAGACATTTCTAATCTTTTTAACATCAGATATTTCATTGGTGTTAAGTTTGTTAATTGCTTACAGTGAAACGTAAATCGTGTTAAACCAACTCCAGATGATTTAGCCATTTTTTCAACAGTCCAACTTTCAGATAAATTTACATCCAACTCTTTCAAAAATAACTGAACACTTCGAGAACTATTCATTAATTTTTCATCCAATTTGACCTCTTCAACAACCAATAAATCAAGAAGAAGAAGCAATAAATTGTTTACTAATAATCTTATTTTCGAAGCATTACTTCCATCTTTATCTGTATCTACAGCCTTTCCAATTTTTTGAAAACAATCTAAAATACGTTTATCTGCCTTCCAACAAACTTTTTCATTTTGTCTTAAAATATTTGTTAGTTTCTCTAGATCATTAGGAGCTAAAATTATCCAATCTGGCCATGACCAATTTTGATGTGGTCTTCTTACATTTAAGTCTAATATTATCCAATAAAATTTTCCCATTCCTATAATAGGATTACCAACTTTATGGACTTCCCAAGGCCTCGTAATTGTTAAATTATTAGGCAATAATTCCAACTCTTGACTCTCTTGTGAGTAAGGCATAGAACCCGATTCTAAGAAATGAATTTCTATCCCTTCATTTCTATGCCAGTCTAAACCCCAGTCTTGAGGTTCATTGGCATCCCAATATCCGATACTATTGAGTCCTGTAGTATCTTCTGAGAGTCTTTTCCCAGGATAAGTATGCCTTGCCAGCGCATTAAATTTTAATTTTTTTCTACCAACAGCGTCAACTAAGGGCAGACAAGTATCTGCGTGATATTCTATCCCGTCTTCCTTAAATGGTAATATATTTTGTATATTTATTTTCACTGAAAAATTTTGAACATAATAAGTCCGCAAATTAATTAATTTGGCTTAGAAATATGTAATTTTATAACAATATATTTCACAATATCACAAAAAAAAGTCTCAAAAATTATAATTAATGAATAACAACATAGTAAAAACAGAAGATAACCTATTTGACGCTATTGTAGTAGGAACAGGTATTTCTGGAGGTTGGGCAGCAAAAGAACTTTGTGAACAAGGCTTAAAAACATTGGTCCTTGAAAGAGGCAGAATGGTGAAGCACATCGAAGATTACACCACCGCTCACCTTGATCCTTGGGACTTACCCAATGGAGGAAAAACTACACAAGAAACAATCAATCGGAAACCTAAACAACACCGAACTGGCTACACTACACAACCGGCAAGAGAACATTTTTTTGTAGATGATATTAAACACCCATACAATGAAGTAAGGAGGTTTGATTGGATGAGAGGATATCACGTTGGTGGAAGATCTTTAATGTGGGGAAGACAAAGTTATAGATTGAGTGATTTAGACTTTGAAGCTAATAAAAAAGATGGTATTGCCGTTGATTGGCCTATTCGTTATAAGGATATAGAACCATGGTATAATAAAGTTGAAGAATATATTGGTGTTAGTGGACAGAATTTAGGATTAAAACATTTTCCCGATCAGAAGCTTCTTAAACCAATGGAATTAAATTGTGTTGAAGAGCATTTACAAAATAAGATTTCAGAAAAGTTTGAGGACAACAGATTGTTAACCATTGGAAGAACAGCTCATATTACAGAAGGAACAAAAGAAGGTCTGGGAAGGGGTACTTGCCAATACAGGAGCAGGTGTATGAGAGGATGCCCTTATGGCGCCTATTTTAGTAGTAACTCCTCAACTCTTCCAGCAGCAGACGCTACTGGAAATATGACACTAAGACATAATTCTATTGTTCATGAAGTCATCTATGATGATACTACAAAAAAAGCTACTGGTGTTCGTGTAATTGATGCAGAAACTAAAGAAAGTCACGTTTACAATGCGAAAATTATCTTTTTATGTGCATCAGCTATTGCATCTGCCTCTATTCTTTTACAATCAAAGTCTGAGAGATTTCCTAATGGTTTAGGTAATGATAGTGGTGAAATAGGACATAATATTATGGATCATCATTTTCAAGTTGGAGCTTCTGCAGTAGCAGAGGGATACGATGATAAATATGTAAAAGGTCGAAGACCAAATGGTATTTACATTCCTAGATTCAGAAATGTTGATAAGAAAACAAAAATGAAAAATTTCATTAGAGGCTATGGATATCAAGGCGGTGCAAGTAGAAGTGATGCATCGGAATTAGTTGCTGAATTAAAATATGGACCAAAACTAGCTGAAGCAATACTCAAACCAGGAGAATGGAATGTGAATTTATTGGCTTTCGGTGAAACACTACCAGATCATAGTAATAAAATGTATCTGGACTATGACAAAAAAGATGAATGGGGTTTGCCCACGGTAACTTTTGATGCTGATTTCGGCGAAAATGAACTGAAGATGAGAGTAGATATGCAAGAACAAGCTATTGAAATGCTAAAAGCAGCTGGGTATAAAAATGTAAAAGGGTATGATCATGAAACTTCAAGAGCTATGGGATTAGGTATTCATGAAATGGGTACTGCAAGAATGGGTAGAGATCCTAAAACATCTGTTCTAAATAAGTACAATCAAATACACGCCTGCACCAATGTATATGTAACTGATGGGGCTTTTATGACTTCTTCAGGTTGCCAAAACCCTTCATTAACTTATATGGCTTTTACAGCTAGAGCGGCAAATCATGCTGCTAAAAACTTTAAAAAGAACGCTTAATAGATAGATATATGAAACGAAGAGACGCGATAAAAAACATAGGGTTTGCTGCTGGTTTTGCTGCCATTTCACCAAGTATTTTTAGTATGTTACAAAGTTGTACTTCAGATGCTGAAACATGGACTACAAGCTATTTGACTCATGATGAAAAAACAGTTGTTACAAACTTAGTAGATATTGTTATACCAAAAACAGCCACTACTCCAGCTGCAACAGAGGTAGGTGTTCCTCAATTTATTGACAACTACATTCTTGAGGTTTTGGAACCCAAAGATCAAGAAATTACTAGAGCTGCTTTTAATAAAATAATTACTCTTCTAAAACCAGATACTGAATCTAATTTAGATGATGTTACACAAGAACAATATAAAGCCTTGTTAGATGAACACATGTTTTTAAGTAAGGAGATAGACCCAGAACGGGAGGCAAATCCAGAAGCATTAGAAATGACATCTTCAGAGTTTTTAAATCAGTTAAAATGGATGACTATTTACGCATACAAACATTCAGAAGAAGTGGGTGAAAATATACTTGCTTATGACCCAATCCCAACAGCTTACTACTGTGGGGACTTACAAGAATTAACTGGAGGTAAATCATATTCACTTTAAAAAAATGAAATCTTTTTTTAACATATTACTTATAGTACTTCTATTAAGTTCTTTTTTTAATTGTAAAAAAAATATTTCTAATAAAACTGAATCCGACAACAAATGGAAATCTCTTTTTAATGGAGAAAACTTAGACGATTGGATTGTAAAAATCAATGGTTATGAATTACATGATAATCATCTAAATACTTTCAGAGTTGAGAATGGGAGCATAAAAGTCTCTTATGATCAATATGACAATTTTACTGATGAATTTGGTCATTTATTTTACAAAACTCCATTTACTAATTATAGATTAAAGTTAGAGTATAGATTTTTGGGAAAGCAAGTAAATGGAGGACAAGCTTGGGCAGAAAAAAATAGTGGCATCATGATTCATAGTCAAGCTCCAGAAACTATGCTTTTAAATCAAGGGTTCCCATTATCTCTAGAATTTCAACTATTAGGAGGAGTAGAAAATGGCGTTCAAAGACCTTCGGGTAATTTATGCACTCCTGCTACTCATGTAGAAATGAAAGGAGAAAAAATTACTGAACATTGTATCATGGCTGAAAGCAAAACATATTATGGTGAAGAATGGATTGAAGCTGAGGTTATTGTTGATGAAAATTCCATAACTCATTTTATAGATGGTGAACTTGCTATTAGCTATTCTAAACCAAGTATTGGTGGAGAGTATCTAGATAGTGCCTCAGAAGATATTCAAGCAAAAGACGGTGAAGCATTAACTAAAGGATACATTTCTCTTCAAAGCGAAAGTCATCCTATAGAATTTAGGAAAATTCAAATACTAGAACTATAAAAATTGATTGTAAAATTATTCCACAATTAACTTTCCCTTCATCATAGCAAAGTGACCAGGGAAACTACAAATATAATTGTAGGTTCCTTTTTCTGGAGCTGTAAATTCAATCATTGCAGATTCTCCTCCACCAATCATTTTTGTGTGTGCAATTACATCAGAAGTTCCTTCTGGAATATAATCATTATCCTTAGATGATGCTGCCTTAACTGCAAATGCAGAGGATTTTACTCCATTCTTTAAAATGACAACATTATGTCCCATAATTTTTTTATCAAGTTTCCCTGTGTGGTTTAATGTTAACCTCACCTTTTGGCCGGCTGATACATTAATTTTTCTAACATCAAAACGCATTCCATCATTTGAGGAAATTGTAACATTTGCAATTCCTTCTGAATCCACAACTACAGCAGATTTCTTTTTGGTAGTCTTTTCTTTTTTAGAGACGGTTACTTTAGTTTTCTTGACTTTTTTCTGGGGAGTATTTTCCTTTTGAGTTTTTCCACAACTTACAAAAAAGAACAAACCAAAAACAACTATAATTACGTGTTTCATTACATAAATTTTATAGATATAAAAATACAAAATCCTGGGTTTAAAATCAAAATATCCCTGCTAAAAAACAAGATTAAATCCCTGTAGCTGGATACTGTTTGCCGTTTTTATAAAAGTTAGTATCTTTAGGGAACTAAAAACTTATCAAAATGAAAAAATTATTATTGTGTGTATTAACTTTTACACTCTTAACTGGTTGCCAAGATAATAACCAAAATTCTGTAGATTTAAAAATGAGTGTTTTTAAAAAAAATACAGAAACAACTAAAGCTTGGCTAGATGCATTTATGCAAAACGATTCAACAGCATTCTTTTCGGATAAATATATGAGTGATGACTTTATTTGGTCACCACCAGCTGTAGGAATGGATTCTCTTCCAAAAGCTGATTGGGAAAAAGCATTTCGTGGTTTCATGACGAACTTCAACAACAAAAAACTTACAAATCCACAATATTTTGCTGCCTTAGATGAAAACAATTTGCCTGATGGAAATGTGAGAGCTTATGGAACATGGACTTCAAACTTTGCTTCAAACGGAAAAAAAAGTATGTTAAAATGGTATGCAGTTCTTCAATTCAACGAAGAAGGAAAGTTGTCTCATTACATGGAGTGGTATGATTCTGCTGATCTCTCTAAAGAGTTTGATTAACTATACTTATTACATTAAATCAAATAAAAAAACCTCCAGAAGGAGGTTTTTTTATTTGATTTAATTAAGTAAAATCTACTTTTTGAACTCTATTAGCTTTTAATTGATATTCTTCTTTACTCTCAGAGCAAATAGCATATCCTAATTCGTTAAAATTAAGTCTATGACCGTATTCACTTATCCAACCAATTTGTCTAGAGGGGTTTCCCACTACTAAAGCATAGGGGAGTATATCTTTCAGAACTACAGCACCCGCACCAATAAAAGCAAACTCTCCAATAGTAATTCCGCAAACAATAGTTGCGTTAGCTCCAATACTTACACCTCTTTTTACTAGGGTCTTAGAATACTGATCTTTTCTTTTAATGGCACTTCTAGGATTAATGATATTTGTAAATACCATTGATGGGCCAAGAAATACATCATCCTCACAGGTAACTCCAGTATATATAGATACGTTATTTTGTACTTTAACATTGTTTCCTAAAACTACTTCAGGTGAAACAACAATATTCTGCCCAAGGTTACAATTTTTCCCAATAATACAATTGGACATCACATGGCTAAAATGCCAGATATTTGTTCCTTTACCGATAGCGCAACCAGAGTCTATAACAGCAGTTTTATGAGCAAAATAGGGTTTCATATACAGTAGGAATATTTAAACTTTGTATCGAAAATACAATATATTATTGAAAATGTAATTAGAGGTTTCCTAAAATAAGGAATATCTTTAAATAAAAAATCCTAACCAAAAGGGCTAGGATTTTTATTATAGTTTTACGTGTAAAGTTATTCTACCTCAATTCTCATCGGTAAAGTATATTTTACACCTACCGCTTTACCTCTTTGTCTTCCTGGCTTCATTTTGGGAAGTAACTTTACAATTCGAATAGCTTCCTTTTGTAATTTTGGGTGAGGCGCTTTTGCTCTAATATCAACTATATCTCCAACTTTGTTAATTTTAAAAAGCATAATTATTCTTTTCTTTCCTGGAGTCATTCCTAAATCATTTGGCAAATCTGAATTAAACTTTCTTGCAAAATGTTTCTGCATTTTTTTGTTAAAACAAGCTTTTAATTCTTTTTTATTTCCTTTACACCCAGGAAAAACTGGCACATCCTCAATAATAGTAAAAGGTACATCTTCAATCACTTCCTCTTCTTCAGCTTCCTCTACAATATCTTCAACTTCAACAGCTTCAGTTTCATCTGTTTCTGTTGACTCTATAACGGTTTCTTCAACCTCTTTTTCATCTTCAACAACCTCAATTTTTTCTGGTGTTGGTGGTGGTGGAGTTTTTGGGATTTCAGGCTCAATACGTTCCGTAATTGGAATTTCTTCCTCCATATCCGCATTCATATTTACATCTCCTAAATCACCAAACTGACGATCAAAAGTCTTTTTTTCTATGGCTACATAAGTTACAAATAAAGCTAATACAAGGCCTAACTGCATAAACAGCTTGCTGTAGTTTTCTAGATTAGATTTTGGATTTTTCTTAATTTCCATTACTAAAAGTTTTATAGTTGGCTAATTTAACCAAATTATTATTTTATTTGCAAAGTTTAACACTAAAATAGTCTTATTTTTTTTTCAAAAAAATGAAACACTGTAGATGCAAATAAGACTCCTAAGGTATTTGCTGCAACATCTAAAAAACTTAACGTTCTGTATGTTGTAGTAACTCCCTGTATAATTTCAATAATTATGCCAAAGACAATACAGCCTATAAATATAAATTTTACATTCTTCGAAAATGACTTTTTTTTAAAAAAAACATACAACCAAGAAAGCATTAAAAAAAAATAAGCAATAAAATGAATTGTTTTATCAGAAATTGAAACTATTTCTATAGCTATTACATCTGATTTTACAAGACTACCGATGGTTATTGAAATTGTAAAAAAAATAGCTATAAATATAGCATTATCCTCCAATAATGCTTTGATATGCTTGAGCATCTAGTAGGTCTTCTATTTGTGATTGATCTGTGATTGAAATTTTAATAATCCATCCTTTATCATAAGGGTCTTTATTAACAATTTCTGGATCGTCTTCTAATCCTTCATTAAATTCAACAACCTCTCCAGATAAAGGCATAAATAAATCTGAAACTGTTTTTACAGCTTCTACCGAACCAAAAACTTCGTCTTTATCAACTGTTTCGTCTAGAGTATCAACATCAACATACACAATATCTCCCAATTCTCCCTGAGCAAAATCAGTAATACCTATGGTAGCTGTATCTCCATCAATCTTAACCCATTCGTGATCTTTTGTGTACTTTAAATCTATTGGTATATTCATTTTTTATATTTTTATTTATTTCCTCCTAAGTTGTATATAAAATTAAATCCTGCGTTTATTGACTGTCTTGGAAATGTAGTTGATATAGCATATCTAGACGTTTGATGATTGTAATAAAACGACGCAGTTAAATTACTATTTAATCTATAATCTGCAGTAAATTTAATTGAAAATAATTTTTGCCCACCACTTATTTGATCATTCTCTGAATTAACTGATCTAATTAATGTTAGATTATCTCTTAATGACACATCAGCTCTTAGATTAATATCTCCTTTTAATGTTTGTTTTTTTCCCGTAAAAGAAGTTTTCATTTTAACATCCTTGAAAACATATCCAAAACCAAAAATATATTCGGTCCCTTTGATATCTGTTAGTGTGCTGTTGTTAAAATTCATGGTAAGAGTTCTATCTCTCTTGAGTTCTCCTCTCATAGAAAATGAATTTTTCATTTTCATATCTACACGAATAAGAGGTGAAAATTCGTCCACTAATGTAGCCGATGAAACTAGTGTTCTAGATTCAAAATCTCCTGCTGCATTGGTAATAGTTGGATTATCATCATCATACTGCAAGTTGTTTGTGAAACTAGACACAGTATAAGATGATTTATATCCGTGAGTTACACTGAAACTACTAAAATTCTCCTTAAACCATTTATATTTCATAAAACCTGTATATCTTAAATTCCATGCAGGTATAGGAATATCTCTAAATATCCCCAGCTTTACATTATTGGCATTTTTACCAGAGTAGGCTGCCAAAAAGGAAGGCAATAAAACATCTTGACTATTAGTGCCAAAACCAACAACTGTTCCGTCTAGTGGGTTAATGTTTGCTGGATCATCAACATCAATTCCAGCTTGTTCTCCTAATCTTCTTGAGATCGCAATTCTATTGGCTCTTAGTTGATCAAATAATTGATCCCCATTTTTAAAAGCTGTTGAAAACATGGAATAGCTAGTGCTAAAATTTCCTGTAATAAAAGCAGGGATACTTTCATCTATAAATCCATTCCCTTCTGGATCGGTGGAGTCAAATCTTATATCTAATTGTTGAGCTAAACTTCTTGTGTTTATTTTGTTTCCTGTGATTTCAATATTTAAATCTTTGGCCGGTTTTAAAGAAAAATTATAGTCTAATTTATCAAAATGTGTTCTAGTATATGTTTTGTCATAATAATCCTCTCCATCCAATCTAGGAGCTACCAACCAACCATTTACCAGAGCAGTATTTCTAATATCTACTTGACTTCCAAAAACAAAACCTAAAGAGGGTGCTTGCCCTCCTCCAAAATTATTTCTTCCCAAAAAGCCAACTTCTGGTGCATACCCTGGCAACAACTGCCCATTATTTTCTGAATAGCTTATTTTTCCTGTTTTTACAGACGTGATGACATCATAAAATCCTCTTATAACTTTTTTTCCTAAAGGTTCTTTCTTTCTTTTTCGGGCAGAAACTTGTTTATTAGTTATTGAATTGTCTAAGGAGTTTGGATTAGATTTTTTTCTATTTTTTTTCTTTAAAAATAAATTCTCAAATTTTGTGTCTTTGTATAATTTAGCAAAATTTAATGATCCAGTTACATTATGTGTATTTGCATTTTGAATTAAATTCCCAACTCTCTCAATAATTGAAGCGTCTTGAGAGGTTGCTTTCCAGTCAAAATCTGCTGTATATGCATAATCTAAACTCATAAATCCTAAATAAGGTATTTTATTAATAGGGAGTTTATATGTGGTGTTTAGCTTTTGGTTGTATTGAGTTGGTCTACCAACATTGAAAAAATTATTGAAGATTTCTATGTCGTCACCACTTCCAAAAGCGTCATAAATGAAACTATTAGTTGCATTAAAATTAACTGCCAAAGATTTTGTGAAATTAAATGCAACAGCATAATCCCAATCAAATAAAAATCTTCTTTGTTTTAAAGTTGGTTGAGCACTTAATCCTTCAACTAAGTTTCTTGAGCGTTGCTCATTAAAATTTCTATTTATCCTTGAATTAATGGCAAGACTAGATGGTAATGGATTAAAATTTATATCTCTTATGAGTTGTAAATATTTACTCTTAAATAATTCTTTTTTCTTAAAAGGCTCATAAAACTTAGGTTTAAAAGTAAAGTTGTAAGAAGCTGCCGCCATTACTTTCTGACTCAATGCCCCTTCTATATTATAATCTCTATGTGATTCTTCGTTAAAAGAATATGACACAGACACGTTTTCTATATCATAAAATTTCGGTTTTTTCGATGATTCTGGATTTCGGTTTTTTCTTACATTTATAAAACTTATGCTTGATCTTTTTGTGTAATTTCTAGAAACATCTGTCCCTCTTGGAATACTAGACGGTAAATTAGCTGCTTCAACATCTGCAAGTTGTATATCTTGATATTGAGGATCAAATTTGGGGTCAATAAATTGTTCTCCAACACTATAATTCATTGGTAATTCGATACCCCATTTCTTAGGCATCATTTTCCCTATATTAATACTTGTAGAAATATCATATTCTTTAGTTTCATCTAAAGATCGTTGGCTTACCCTATCCTCCACATTACCAAACCCAACAGTTTGCATTCTTCCTGTCATTGAAAGTGAGGCAACATCTGCGAAATTTGCATCTGCATTAACAACTGCAGCCCAACCCCCATCATTATCAAAACCAGCTGAACGTAATTCATTAAACCAAATTTCTGCACTTTTTTCTAAAGGATTGTTGTTCCTAACACCCAACATAATCGTTCTAATTTGAGCTAAAGTTGGATTTCCTTTCACTCTCAAGACTAAGTCTCCAAAATCAATATTGGTAGATGTAAATAATTCATTTATTGGTGCATTAGCTACATCTCTAGCTAATTTAATTTTCCCCAGTTGTTCTAACATAGCGTCTAAATTGTTGGCCTCTGGCCACACATCTAAGGGAGCTAAACTGCCATATGTAGATATTTTTAAAGGTATTTCTAGTTGATAGAAGTTGTCATTTAAATCTGTACCTAATCTTACTATCGCAGTTAAATCATCATCATCAACATCATTAATAATTGTTGATTCTGCATGGATGAACATCTTTAACTCTTTATATCTTCGAAGGTCAACACTTATATTTTTGTATATAGCTCTTATCTTGTTTTGTGGAAGGTTATTGACTTTTAATGTTACTGATTGTTCATTCTGTTGTTGAACGGTTGTACTCCCTTGTAATCGTTCCCTTTCTATTCCTGGAGGCAAAACATACCTCCCCTCATTTTGCTCAATATTAACAACCCCTACTTCAAAATCATTTAACTCTTCTTGTTCTAGTGGTTGATCTGGAGTAATTGCAGGATCAAGAGTTCTTGTATATCTTCTCCAGTCTCCTCTTACCAAATCTAATTCTCCAAAACGAAGAACTACAGGCATTTTAAAATTGGTCATAAACATTCTAATAAATCGAATGCTATTAAAATCAGATATATTATTTATTGGTGTTCCACTTCTTATAGGGATTCTAAATTGATACCATTTTGCTGTTTGAGATTCACCGTTATCTAATGTAACTTGAGTGTCTTTTTGATCCACTATGTAATTTTGCCCAACTATTAGATCAGAACTATTTAGAGAAACTTTGTATTCAAAATAACTCTCAACTGTATTCATTGTTTGATCCTTATTGATGTCTTCAACGTCAGGGTAAGTAGAAGAAGATGTTGGATAAGATTCTGGAGATTGATTTAGTGTTGGTGAATTTCCTTGAGTATTATTAAAAAGTTTGTATCTAGAAATTATCGAAGCATCTAAATCATCTAAATCACCCCCTCTGTAATACTTAAAATTATCAGATGCTGGATCATCTAAACTTGCTAATTCGGGATATTTCTCTCTTTCCTCTGTATCAGTTAGCCCATCTAATCCTAAGTCTTGTATAATTCTTGAATTATCATCTTCATTAAAGGCATATATAATAGATGGATTTGTTGGAACTTTCCCCCAAATAGTCTCTGTTGTATTTGTAGATAGCTCATCCTCTGGCAATCCATTTTCATACATTTTCCTATTATCTTTAAGAATATCTTCAGAGATATTTCCTAAGTTAATGTATAAATCTCCTACTTGATTTTGAAGATCTTGTGGATTTATTCCTGATGGTAAACCTTCTGAATTAGTAATAGAGTAATTTGTATAAGGATCCATTACCCAAAACTGAATATATTCTACATTGGCTTGTTCAAAATTATTAGTTGTTAAAGGACGCATAATTCCTGCCCAACGATCTTCTGGATTTTCTAATCTTGTTGGATTTGAAATATCTACAGGCTGTTCAAAATTATAAGGACCCCTTTCACCTGGAAAATATGCTAAATCTAAGGTTCTTATTAAAGACTGTTGAGTAACATCCAACTCTTGATTTGGAAATAATTCATCATAATTAATTTGCCTAGTCTCTGATCTTGAAAGAGCATCTGCATCTATATTCCCAGGAGTGTCTCCTGCACCATAAAAAATTGGATCTATAGTATACCAGGCCATCCTAGCCCTCTTATAATTATATCTTTTATCATTACTCAAGTTCCCATTAAATTCGGGAAAGGTTGGAGTGTCTGGTGTACTTGATGTGTACCATTGTAATGGAGTTAATAAACTTATAGGAATTTGAGAAGCTTCAAAATCGTCTATGTAAGAAGTTGCAGAACCCACAACATCTATTCCTTTTGGAGAGCCAGGTATCAAATAGGCCATATCAGCTCTTACTGATAGATTTGAGGGGACGTCTGTATCTACAAAAGGCAACTTATTGGCTAGCTTAGTAAATAAAGGCATCTCTGTAGAGAAGTCTAAGTTCATACCAAGCATTGTATTGTTTATTGGTTCACCACCAAAATTTACTTTTGGAGTTAAAGGCCTTTCATTAACATTCAAAATGGTTGCTCCTAATATAAAATTCTCGTTAAAATTATGTTCAACATCTACTCCCATAAATGTTTTTCTCTGCTGATTAAAAACAGCATTATTTTCAGTTGAGACATTAATTGGTATCCCTGATGATTGTAGTCCTGGGTCTAATATTTGCACGCGCCCTGCTAAATAATCAACAACATAATCAATCCCTTCAACTAATTGTCTTCCTCCAGCTGTGACAGTTACAGATCCTCTAGGAACATTATAGGCATTTAGTGGTATTCCTCCGCTATCCTCAGATTTAAAATACCCTTTCAGTAGGAATTTATCTTTATTCTGATTGTTGTTTTTTACATTAATTTTTGTATCTAAATACAATTCATCAAAGACGTATAAATCAACATCTGATTGGACATCTAAAGATGATTCTAAATCATCTCCAAAAGGCTCTGCTTCAGGAAAAATAACATATCCTTTTTGAGAGTTAATCGTTATTCCATCTACATAATCAAAGTAACCGTCAGGGGTTTGATATTGAGTTTGATCTAGTCTATCTAAATTAAATACTTGTAGAAGTGGTTTAGTAGATATATCTACACTTTGGGCATTTTGGAGTGTATTTGAAGAAACTCCTGTTTGATCATCTCTGTATTGAATCTCAAAACGGAAACCATCTGGTGTTAATGGCGATGCTCCAAGAGCATAAATATTTTTCATCATTAGTTTCCATGTAGGAAATGCTTCCTCTACCCCTGCTATTGTTCTTTTAGTAGTTAAAATTTCACTTCTCAATAATTTTACAGCTAGGTTTTCAGGTGAAGAAATTCCATCATTTGAAAATTCTCCAACCTTAAAAGATGTTTTCCCGTTTGATGCTCCTACTACAGTATACTCATAAGAAACAGCTAGAACTTCACCATCATTTAATCTTCTATTTAATGAAACAAATCCTAATTGAGAATTGATTGTATACTCATTTGGCTGTAATTTTCTTGCGTTTTGTAACAAACTATAATCAGAGCCTTGGCTCATTCCATAAGTGCCAGATAAATAGTTGTCAACTGTTGCTATGTCTCTTATCTGAGGCCCTGACAATGCCCCAGAAATATTATTAGACTCGTTTGAAGGGAGGGCAACACCATTAACAGTTGGAGCTGTTAGTGCTGGAATTACAAGACCATCTAGACTTACAAAGTTTTCAGAATTAGGTTCTGCAATATCAGCCAATGCAACAATACTTCTAAAATCTTCAACAGAAGCATTTCTATTTGTAATCCAAAGTTCAATTCTTGTAATATTAATTGGACTACTTATAAGGGGGTAATTTTGTAGAGATTTTGAATAATTTTCCCTAAAATATTGTGATAGAAAAAAGTGCCTATCATTGTCATAATCAGTAGCTCTTAACTCAAATTCTTGAATTTCCGCCCCTCCTTCTGCAGTAACAGTAGTACTCTCAGAATTCTGTTGAGAAAAGACTGCTGTAATATTTGTTTTTCCAAATTGAAGCTTCGTTTTTAATCCAAATAGACTTTGAGCGCCATTAATTAATGAATTTTTTATTGGCATAGAAATATTACCAGCCTCTATTCCTTGAATAATACCATCTTCACCATATTTAACATCAGAGAGTGATGGAGGGATAAACTCAACTTTGATTATATTTTGAAAATCAAAAGTAGACTGAGTATCGTATTGTGCGGTAAACTTTAATCGATTTCCAACTTGAGCTTGAATTCCGGCGTTGATCTGTTGGTCAAAATCAAAAGTAAAACTACTTCTATTTTGTTCTGATAATTGTGGATTTTCTGTGTTTTGATATATAAAACCAAGCTTAAGATTAATGTTTCCTGTTGGAGTAATTTTTATTTCATTACTCCCAAAAATAGTTTCGAAAAATTTTGAATTTACATAATAAGTGGGGAGTAAGTCTTTTTTATCAGAGGAATTTTTACTCTTTTCAGCAGCTACTTTACTTTTAAAGTAATCGAGCATATCTCTGCGTAATCGATATTTTTCGTATTCTTCTGGCGTCATGTAAATAGGTGTTTTAATGTAATAATCACCTACTTTCTCTACAAAAACATATTTGTTAAGAACCTTGTCAAATATCACTTCAATTTTTGAAGGATAGTTTAGTAACATGTTCCCTGTTTGAGAGTGATTGAAGTTGTATGTTAATCCAAGAGAATCATTTTTTACAGCAATAGAGTCATTACTTTTAGAATTTGTTTGTGCAAATGTAACATTCGCAAAACCAGCAAAAAATAAAATCCATATAATGTATTTATGAAATAATTTCAATTGACTATAAATTCTTAAGTGCTTTTTTAATTAACAGTTCTACTGTTTCATTCGGAGAATCTTTAAGAATTGCAGTAATTACTTTTTCAGACTGCTTTCTATTAAACCCTAAAACTTCTAATGCAGATAACGCTTCTTCTTTGTTAGTATTGTTTGTTTTTAGTGAAATTTCGTCAATATCAAACGTTTTTAGAATTTTATCTTTAAGATCTACAATAACTCTTTGTGCTGTCTTTGCTCCAATCCCTTTTACTGATTGAATTAATTGCACATTTTCAGAGGCTATTGCATTTTGCACCTCTTCTGAACTCATAGATGAAAGCATTGTTCTTGCTATACTTGGCCCAACTCCAGAAACAGAAATCAATAATTTAAAAACTTCTCTTTCTGTTTTGCTAAAAAAACCATAAAGAGTATGAGCATCTTCTCTAACTGAGAGATGAGCAAATAATTGAACATTTTCGTTGTCTGGAAGCGCTGAAAAAGTCTGTAATGAAATGTGTAACAAATACCCAACTCCAGCACAATCTATCACAGCATAGGTTGGGTTCTTTTCTACTAGTTTCCCTCTTATTTGTGTAATCATTTTTTCTTTTTCTTATTTCAATGAAGGAGCTTATTCCTTTCGTTGTTTTTGCTGAGCATCTACAACTGCTACAGCTGACATATTAACCATTTCATCAACACTAGCACCTAACTGGATTATGTGTGCTGGCTTTTTAAACCCTAAAATTATAGGCCCAACGGATTCAGATCCGTCTATTTGTTTTAATAACTTGTATGTAATGTTAGCAGATTCTAAGTTAGGGAAAATTAAAACGTTAACTTTTTTGCCGTTTAATTTAGAAAAAGGAAATTCTTTAGCTAACATTTCTGGATTTAATGCAAAATCTGCCTGAAGTTCTCCATCTATATTAACGTTTGGAAAATGCCTGTGTATATAAGAAACAGCATCCTGAATTTTTTTTGAGCTTTCAGAATTTGATGATCCAAAATTAGAAAAAGATAACATGGCAATATTTGGCTTCATTCCAAACATTTTTGCAATCTTATAAGTCATTTGGGAAATTTTAGCCAAGTCTTTTGCAGATGGATTGATATTTATGGTAGTATCTGCTAAAAAAATTGGGCCCTGATTTGTTAACATCAAATTAGTAGCAGCTATTCTTGTTACCCCTTTTGCTTTTCCAATTAACTCAATCATTGGTTTAACAATAGTAGGGTAAGGTCTAGAATAGCCAGTTATTAAAGAGTCTGCTTCACCTTCATTTACCATCATAGCTGCGAAATAATTTCGCTCTCGCATTAATTTTTTTGCTTGATGTAAACTAATCCCTTTTCGCTGTCTTGTTTCCCAATATTTAACAGCAAAATAATCTCTTCTTTCTGCTTCTTCATCTGTTTTTGGGTCATAAATTGGAACTTCAGCAGTAAAACCCAGCTCTTCTTTAAGCGCCAGAATTACATCTTTTCTGCCCAATAATATTGGATGTCCTAACCTCTCCTCATAAACTCTTTGAGCGGCCTTTAAAACATCTAATTGATCTGCCTCTGCAAACACAATGCTTTTTGGATTTCTTTTTGCCCTATTGTGTAATAGCCTAATTTCTTTGCTTCCAACACCAGATCTATCCATCAGTTGATCTCTATACTTGCCCCAATCCTCTATAGGTTCTAAGGCAACTCCAGATTTAATAGCTGCTTTAGCAATAGCCGGTGGGATTTCATAAATTAATCTTGGGTCAAATGGTTTTGGAATAATGTATTCTTTCCCAAAAGATAAGCTTACTTCATCATAAACAATGTTTACTTGTTCTGGAACCGATTGCTTTGCTAAGTCTGCAAGAGCATGAACAGCTGCCATTTTCATTTCTTCATTTATTTTCGTAGCTCTAACGTCTAAAGCTCCACGAAATATGAAAGGAAATCCTAAAACATTATTAACTTGATTTGGATGGTCTGATCTTCCTGTAGCCATGATAATATCGTCTCTTGTGGCACATGCAACATCATATGAAATCTCTGGTACTGGGTTTGCCATGGCAAATACTATTGGATCTTTGGTCATTGAAAGCAGCATTTCTGGTGTTACCACATCTCCTTTTGACAACCCTATAAAAACATCAGCATTTTGCATGGCTTCCTCAAGTGTATTTACATCCTTATTAGTAGCAAATTTCTTTTTCTGAGAAGTTAGATTATCTCTGTCTTTTCTGATAACACCTTTGCTATCACACATAATAATATTTTCAATCTTTGCTCCTAACCTTAAGTATAAAAGGGTACATGAAATAGCAGCAGCACCAGCACCATTAACAACTATTTGAACTTTAGAGATATCTTTCGCAATTATTTCTAAAGCATTTTTCAATGCCGCTGCAGAAATAATTGCCGTCCCGTGTTGATCATCATGCATCACAGGTATATTTAATTCTTCTTTAAGTCTTCTCTCTATTTCGAAAGCTTCTGGGGCCTTTATATCTTCTAAATTAATCCCTCCAAATGTAGGAGCAATCGCTTTAACTGTTTCTACAAATTTATCTACGTCTGTAGCATCTATTTCTATATCAAAAACATCAATATCAGCAAATATTTTAAAAAGTAATCCTTTCCCTTCCATAACTGGCTTAGAAGCTAAAGGTCCTATATCCCCTAATCCTAAAACAGCTGTTCCATTGGTTATTACAGCAACTAAATTTCCTTTGGCTGTATATTTGTATGCGTTTTTTTGGTCTTTTGAAATTTCTAGACATGGCTCGGCAACTCCTGGAGAATATGCCAAAGCTAAATCATGTTGAGTGGCATATTTTTTTGTTGGTATTACTTCTATTTTTCCTGGCTTAGGCTTAGCGTGGTATAGCAAAGCTTCATGCCTTTTTCTAGAATCGCTCATCTAATCTTTGTTTATTTGATACTATACAAATATAGACTTTATGATATAAAGAACTTCAAAGAAATTTAAGACTTTGTTGTAAATTGCTTAACAAAATTTACACACTCTAATACTTTGGCATCATATATGTTTGCTTTATCCAAACTAACAGATCTTTTATGAAAAAAATTGTCCTACTAGTTCTTTTATTGCACAGCTTTCCCTCTTTTAGTCAGATAAAAGGAAAAGTTACAGATTCTGATAAAAACCCAATCTCTTTTGTAAGTATTTATCCAGATAAAACTATTACGGGAACCACTTCTAATGATGCAGGTAACTATGAACTAAACATAAAAACACCCGGAAATTATACTATAGTTTTTCAATTTTTAGGGTATAAAACAATAAAAAAAACAGTTTCAATTACAGATTTCCCTTTTCAATTAAATGTTGTTATGGTTGATGAAAAAGTAGTTTTAGACGAAATTTCTATAAATACTGGAGAAAATCCAGCAAATAAAATCATCAGAAAAGCGATTGATAATAAGAGTAATAATACGGATAAATTCAAAGAATACACCTCAAGCTTTTATTCACGTGGATTATTCAAAGTAAAGAATGCTCCTGAGAAAATATTAGGGCAACGTTTAGGTGATTTAGGTGGAGGACTGGACTCTACAAGAACTGGGATTATTTATTTGTCTGAAACTGTTTCTGAAATTACTTTTCAAAAAAAACCAGCTGAATTTAAAGAAAAAATTATTGCCTCAAAAGTAAGCGGTTCTGATAACGGGATAAGTTTTAACAGGGCTGAAGAAGCAAACTTTGATTTTTACAGTAATGCTGTTTTAATAGCAGAAAATAACTTAGTGTCTCCAATTTCTGACAATGCGTTTAGATATTACAGATATGAATTAGAAGGGTCTTTTTATGAGAAAAACGGACGATTAATAAATAAAATAAAAGTAAATCCTAAAAGAAGTAAGGACCGAGTTTTTAGTGGATTCATTTACATTGTAGAGGAAGATTGGGCAATATATGGAGTAGATTTAAAAGCTTCTGGAGAGCAAATAGGAATTCCAATTATAGAGGTATTAAAATTTAAACAAGATTATAATTATTCTGAAAGCAATAAGGCTTGGATTAAAATTTCTCAAATAATAGATTTTAAATTTGGGCTTTTTGGATTTAATGTAGATGGCCGATTTTCTGGAGCTTATTCAGACTATAATTTCTCTCCGAAATTTAAAAAAGAAACTTTTTCTAATGAAGTATTATCGTTTGCAAAGGGAGCTACGGAAAAGGATAGTTTATTCTGGGAAAATCTTAGACCAGTTGCTCTAACATCTGAAGAAAAAAAAGATTACCTATTGAAAGACAGTATTAAGGAAACAAGAAAATCAAAAAAATATTTAGATTCTTTAGATAAAGAAAATAATCCTATTAAAATTACATCCCTTTTCACAGGGTATACCTATAGAAACTCTTTCAAAGATTGGTCTATTTCTATCAATTCTCCATTAACAACAATTAGTTACAATACCGTTCAGGGTAGAAATACAACTACAACCATTAATTACTTTAAGAGCTTAAATAAAACTGGGAAATGGATTCAAGCTGGTGCTAATTTGAATTATAGCATGTCTGAAAAAAAAATTAGACCTGTTTTTTATTTTACTAAAAAATGGAACAGCATTCAAAGACCCAGAATATTTATTTCTGTGGGTCAGAAGATTAATCAATTTAATGAAAGGAACCCTATTTCAAAATTTTACAACACCATTTATTCATTATTTCTCAAAGAAAATTATTTAAAAATATATGAAAAATCCTTCAGTAAAATTTCCTATTCTCAAGAGATATTAAACGGGCTATACATTTCCGGCTCTTTAGAATATGCATCCAGAAAACCTCTCTTTAATACCTCAAACTTTGTTGTTTTTGGAAGAGATATTCCTTTTCAGTCTAATAATCCAATAGACCCTACAAATTTTACAGCTCCTTTTAATACTCACAACATAGCATCATTAAATATTGGCACTTCCATTGTTTTTGATCAAAAATATGTATCGTACCCTAATAGAAAAATTAATTTTGAAAACTCTAGATACCCTTCTTTAAGTATTAGATATCGTAAAAATTTTGGTTCTAATGTGAGTGAATATAATTCTGATGTATTGATAAGTAATATTCGTCAGAATATCTCAATAGGGAATTTAGGAGAATTCAATTACAACATTAGATCTGGTATTTTCTTTGAAAAAAAAGACATTGCTTTTATGGATTATTTACATGCAAACGGTAATCAATTAAAGTTGGCTCCTTCCAATAGAAATAGTAGTTTTGGGCTATTGAATTACTATAAATTTAGTACAAATGACAAATATGCCGAAGTACATTTAGAACATAATTTTAAAGGACGTTTATTAAGAAATATTCCATTATTAAATACTTTAAATTTTCATGTTGTTGCAAATGCTAAAGGGTTATTTACAGGTGGAAGAAAACCATATTCTGAGTTTTCTTTGGGATTAGATAATATTGGAATTGGAAAATGGAGGTTCCTACGAATAGATTATGTAAAATCAAATTTTAATGGTAAAAAAGGGGATGGTTTTTTATTTGGAATCTCTTTCTAACTAAAATATCCTTTATATTTGAGGCATGGTGTTAAAAGTACTTTTTTTTGGAATATCGTCCGATTTAGTTGGGAAAAAAAACATCTCTTTTTCTCTTTCACAAAGTTCATCTGTTCTGCATTTTAAAGAGCAATTACAAAGACAATATCCTAAATTATCGCAAATCAATTCCTATGCAATTGCTGTAAATGAAAATTATGCTACCAATGAAACGTTGCTTAAAGAAAATGATGTAGTAGCACTTATACCCCCTGTAAGCGGAGGCTAATTTCTTAAATATTTTTTATCTACATAAAAAGTGCCAAAAGGGATAACAGATGCTAAAATCACTACACCAAGGGTTTTATTGTTCCATTTCAACTCAGGTTTTATTAAAAAAGCAATCACTAAATAAGTGACAAATAATAATCCATGAGGCATCCCTAATAATTTTACATATTGAGGATCATCCATCCAATACTTGATAGGGACGGCTACAAAGAGCAATAATAAATACGAGGTTCCCTCTAAAAAACTAACAACTCTAAAAAACATTTTCATAGCTAATAATATCTAAAATTATTCTTGCAAAGATACGTTCAAGATTTCCTATTTTTGTAAATATATGAGCAATAGTTCTATCAAAATTACTTCTAAAAAATTAAACTTAGACGAGTGCTACACATTTGTTGAAGATGATTCTTGTGGCGGTGTTTCTGCATTTATAGGAACTGTAAGAAATAGCACTCAAAATAAAGATGTTATCCAATTAGATTTTTCTTCATATGAGGCTATGGCAGTTAAAGAAATGCAGAAAATTGCTAATCTAGCATTAGAAAAGTTTGATATTAAAAAAATAGCTATTCATCATG
>JABAZK010000097.1 GCA_018608485.1 Flavobacteriaceae bacterium
ATGGGAATAAAGCTAGCGAAGGCAATGATGCTATTTCGGGTTTAAAAGGAGATAATAATGGAGATCCATCTTCTACAAAATATTATGGAAACTCAGGTAGTTCAGGCGAGAGTAACTACAATTTAGCAGGTAGAAATGCTCTAAGTAAACCAATAGAACAACCCAACTGTGAAGAAGAAGGGACAGTTGTAGTTAGTATTGAGGTTGATAAATATGGAACAGTTCTTAAGGCAGTGTCGGGAGTAAAAGGAACTACAAATTCTGCTAATTGTCTATTAAAGCCAGCTAGAGAAGCAGCATTAAGAACTACTTGGAATGCTGATCCAAATGCTCCAAACAAACAAAAAGGAACGATTATTTATAAGTTTTCACTCACCAAATAATGACCTATCAAGAAACAATAGATTGGATGTTTTCTCAACTTCCAATGTATCAAAGACAAGGAAAAACAGCTTTTAAAAAAGATCTTACCAATATTAGTGCTTTTTGTAATGTATTGAAGAACCCGCAAAATAAATTTGCTTCTATTCATGTTGGTGGTACTAATGGAAAGGGATCTACTTCCCATATCATTTCAAGTATTCTACAAGAAGCTGGTTATAAAGTTGGCTTGTATACCTCACCTCATTTAAAAAATTTCACTGAGCGAATTAGAATCAATGGTGAGGAAGTTTCTAAACATTTTGTTGTTGATTTTATTACTAAGAATAAATATTTTTTAAAAACCCAACAACTTTCATTTTTTGAGATGACTGTTGGCTTGGCTTTTGAGTATTTCGCAACACAAAATGTAGATATAGCCGTCATAGAAGTTGGTTTAGGAGGGCGTTTAGATTCTACAAATATCATATATCCAGAAGTAGCTGTTATTACAAATATTGGATACGATCATATGCAGTTTTTAGGAGATACCTTACCTGAGATTGCAGCTGAAAAAGCAGGAATTATTAAACAAAATACACCCATTATTATAGGTGAAAAGCAAGATGCAGTTGTAGATGTTTTCGTACAGAAAGCAACACAAATGAATGCCGAAATTTATTTTGCTTCAGATAAACAATATGATTATGAGTCTGATTTATTAGGAAGCTATCAAGAGAAAAATATGTCAACAGCCATTCATGCAGTAAAAGCATTGAAGGGTTATGTGATTTCTGAAAGCCATATCATAAACGGTTTAAAAAATGTAGTGCAAAACACTAACTTTAAAGGAAGATGGCAGATTTTACAGTACAAGCCACTTGTTATTTGTGATACAGCTCACAACAAAGAAGGGTTGTCTTATGTAATGAATCAACTAGCTAGTCTGTCATTTGACAAGTTACATATGGTTCTTGGGGTAGTTAACGATAAAAAATTAGATGATATTCTTACACTTTTTCCGATAAAGGCTACTTATTATTTTTGCAAACCCAATATTCCCAGAGGACTCCATGAAGTTGATTTACAATCTACAGCAGAAAATTTTCATCTAGTTGGAGATACTTATGGTTCTGTTCATGAAGCGTATTTAAAAGCTATTTCTGATGCTGAGATAGATGATGTTGTGTTTGTTGGAGGCAGTACATTTGTAGTGGCAGAAGTTGTTTAAATATAGAGGGACTTTTGTTTTATTAGTAGAACCCAACCCTTTTTCGTAATTTTGACAATCAATTAAACAAACCAAAACCATCAAAGAACGCTTGTAATGGACATAAAAAAACTAGCTCAAGAAGTATTTGAAATAGAGTCAAAAGAGATAGCAAACCTATCTAAAAGATTAACAGATGATTTTGAAAAGGCCATCAATGCTATTTTACAAAGTTCAGGAAAGTTAATTGTTTCCGGTATGGGTAAGTCTGGGATTATAGGAAAGAAGATTGCAGCTACTCTTGCAAGTACAGGAACACCAAGTTTTTTCTTACACCCTGGAGAAGCATATCATGGAGATTTAGGAATGATTGAAAAAAATGATATTGTTTTATTAATTTCAAATTCTGGAGAAACAGACGAAGTTTTAAAACTAATTCCCTTTTTAAAACATCAAAAGAATTGCACCATTTCCATGAGCGGTAATGATGAATCTACTTTAGCAAAAAATACAAATTATCATTTAAATATAGCAGTAGATAAAGAGGCTTGTCCGTTATTTTTAGCCCCTACCTCTTCAACTACGGCTACCTTAGTAATGGGAGATGCCCTAGCAGTTACTCTTATGAAGTTGAGGGATTTTAAAGAAGAAAATTTTGCTAAATTTCATCCCGGAGGTAGTTTAGGAAGAAGACTCCTAACTACGGTAGGAGATGTGATGAAAAAGAAAAATTTACCAATTATTTCGTCTCAAGCTACTATTAAAGAAGTTATTCAAAAAATCTCTGAAGGAAAGTTAGGATTGGTTGTAATTATTGATAACAATAAAATTATGGGTATCATTACAGATGGTGATATTCGTAGAACTATGGAATCTAGAGAAAAGGATTTCTTCAACTTAAAGGCAGAAGATTTAATGAGTAATCATCCAAAGTTAATATATGAATCAGATAAACTCATTTCAGCTAGCAATATTATGAGCCAACATAAAATAAATTCATTATTAGTAGTAAATGAATCTAATGATTTAGTGGGGGTGGTTCAAGTATATGATTTAGGTGTTTAATTTTATGAAAAAAGTAATTGTCATACCCGCCAGATTAGATTCTTCCAGGTTGCCAAAGAAGGTCTTGTTAGATCTTAAAGGGAAAACAGTCATTCAAAGAGTTTATGAACAATGCCTGAAGGTTAAGAATATAGATGGGGTGTATATAGCAACTGACAGTCCAGAGATTGAGGGGGTTTGCAGAAGTTTTACCAATCATATTATTCTCACTAAAAGTACACATCAATCTGGAACAGATAGAATAGGGGAAGCTGTTGCAGGAATAGATTGTGACATTGTTGTGAATGTTCAAGGCGATGAACCATTTATAGATCCTAATTTAATTGAAGAGCTAGTTCATTCCTTTGAAGATGACCAAGTTTCCATGGCAAGTGCCATGAGTAAAATAGAAAACATCAAAGATCTTCAAGACCCCAATGTAGTTAAGGTGGTTGTAGATTCTCAAAATAATTCCATTTATTTTTCAAGAGCTCCTATCCCTTTTCCGAGAGATCATCAAGAAATTATTCACTCAAATGAAGAACTTAAAAAACATAATTTTTTTAGGCACATCGGTATTTATGGCTATCGGAAAGATTTCTTAGCCAAGTATATAAAAATGGACCAATCTAATTTAGAAAAACTAGAAAAATTAGAACAATTACGTGTCATAGAAAATGGCTTTAAAATTAAGATGATAGAGGTGGCTTCATGTCTTATTGGTATTGATACCCAAGAAGATTATGAGGAAGCCTTAAAAAAATATTGAGTTCATAAAATTGTAATAAACTCTATTTCATAGGATTAAAAACAAATCAAAATAAACATCTTTTTTTCTTTGTTAAGTTTAAAAACCCTTTTATATTTGCACCCGCTTGTATGATTTACAATCATGTAAGGGCAATTAGCTCAGTTGGTTCAGAGCACTTGGTTTACACCCAAGGGGTCGGGGGTTCGAATCCCTCATTGCCCACATCACTCACAATCCTGATGAATTTTCATCAGGATTTTTTGTTTTAAAAAAATGAGAAGCTCGCTTTATCATTTTTTTAAAACAAAAAATACGCTACGAGCGCAGCTCGTAAGGATTGTATTTGCAGCCGTGGTATCGATCGGGGATCTGCAATCCCTCATTGCCCACAGACGAGAAAAAAATAAACTAGCGTAGCTAGTTGGCTTTTGCTATTTTAAAATGGGGCATACCAGGGATATCTAATCCCTTACAATCCTGATCAATTCTTTTCAGGATTATTTATTTTTTAAAACATACATTAAAAAGTGCACTTAAACGATAGGAATAGTACTTTGAAATCATTCTTTTATTGTAATTTGTGCTGTTATTATAAATTAGTTAATTTTAATTATGGATATTCAATTAATTGATAAAAGAATATTAATAACTGGTGGAGCAGGATTTATAGGGTCAAATCTATCTGAGTACCTACTTGACAAAGGATGCTATGTGGTTTGTTTAGACAATCTAGCTACTGGAAGTAGAGACAATATAAGTCATTTATGTACCAATCCTAACTTTACTTTTATAGAAGGAGATATTAGAGATATTTCTGTTTGTCATGCTGCAGTAAAAGATGTAGATTTTGTTTTACACCAAGCAGCTTTAGGATCTGTGCCAAGATCCATAAAAGATCCAATAACTTCTAATGAAGTAAATGTTTCTGGTTTTTTAAATATGTTAATAGCCTCTAGAGATGCTGGAGTTAAGCGATTTATATATGCGGCAAGTTCCTCTACCTACGGTGATTCTGAATCACTACCAAAAGTAGAAGAAACAATAGGACGCCCTTTATCTCCTTATGCTATCACTAAGTATGTAAATGAGCTATATGCAGATGTATTTTCAAAAACATATGGCATAGAAACCATCGGATTACGTTATTTTAACGTATTTGGAAGAAAACAAGATCCAAATGGGGCTTATGCAGCAGTAATTCCAAAATTTGTAAGTCAATTTATGAGAGGAGAAAGTCCGGTAATTAACGGTAATGGTGAATTTTCAAGAGATTTTACATATATAGATAATGTAATTCAGGCAAATGTTTTGTCTATGATTACAGAAAATGAAGAGGCAATTAATACGGTGTATAATGTTGCTTTTGGTGAGCGAAATACACTAAATGATTTAATAGACTGTTTAAAAGAGACATTAGCAACTTATGATCCTAAAATTAAAGATATAAAAATTAAATACGGACCCAATAGAGCAGGAGATATTCCTCATTCTTTAGCGTCTATAGATAAAGCAAAAAATTTATTAAACTACAACCCTCAATATTCGTTAAAACAAGGCCTGAAAGAGGCTGTAAAATGGTACTGGAATAATTTATAATGAACATGAATCAACCAAAAATAGCAATTATAGGTCTCGGATATGTGGGGCTACCACTGGCAAGATTATTTGCAACAAAGTATGCTGTAGTGGGTTTTGATATCAATACAGTGCGGGTCCATGAACTTAGAGCCGGAAAAGATACCACTTTAGAAGTAGAAGATGAGGTTCTAAAATCTGTATTAGTTGAAAACTCTTCGGCTGCTGTAGGGTTGTATTGCTCTACTTCAATTTCAGATATTAAAGACTGTAATTATTATATTATCACTGTGCCCACACCGGTTGATAAAAATAACAGACCTGTTTTAACCCCCTTATTAAAAGCAAGTGAAACCGTTGGTTCAGTTCTCAAAAAAGATGACATTGTCATATATGAATCTACGGTATACCCGGGAGCAACAGAAGAAGATTGTATACCTGTTTTGGAAAAAATTTCAGGATTGGTCTATAACAAAGACTTCTATGCAGGCTATTCACCAGAGAGAATTAATCCAGGAGATAAATTACACACCGTTGATAAAATTTTAAAAGTGACTTCTGGCTCTAATGAGATAATTGGCGAAAAAGTAAATAACTTGTATAAATCAGTAATTACCGCGGGTACCCATCTTGCACCTACTATAAAAGTAGCAGAAGCAGCCAAGGTTATTGAAAACTCTCAACGAGACATTAACATTGCTTTTGTAAATGAGCTGGCAAAAATTTTCAATCTAATGGATATTAACACCCATGATGTCTTGGAAGCAGCGGGTACAAAATGGAATTTTTTACCTTTTAAACCTGGTTTAGTTGGAGGGCATTGCATTGG
>JABAZK010000028.1 GCA_018608485.1 Flavobacteriaceae bacterium
TTGGCCCTCGTAGTAATTCTATTAGGGAAGAATTGTTTTTAGGGAGTACTTCAGGGAGTATTGTAAAACAAACAGATATACCAGTATTAATAGTCCCAGAAAATTATAAATTTAATCCATTTAAGGTAGTGCTAACTGCCTTTAAATCTGGTAAGTTAGATCAACCAGGGGTATTAACTCCTTTGCAACTAATCAAGAAATTTTTTAATTCAAAAATAAACTTGTTATTGGTAAAAACACCTGATTATAGAGAGGAAGATTTAACAGTTGATGACTCTCTAATAGCAATTCAAAATACCTTTAATACGTCAGAAAATGTGACCACTTTTCAGGGAGTTTTAGAACATTTTCAATCCAATAACCCTGATTTATTGTGTGTTTTCAGACGAAAAAGAGGTTTTTTTCAAAAACTTTGGGAAAAAAATACTGTTTTGAAATCAGAATTTCATTGTTCTATACCACTATTAATTTTAAGTGGTAGACAATAATTGGGGCATTAGCTCAGTTGGCTAGAGCGCTACGCTGGCAGCGTAGAGGTCATCGGTTCGAATCCGATATGCTCCACATTAGTATAAATTTTGAACTATTTTATTGAGATTCTTCACCTCAACTATGAATAAGAAATGGTTTTTGGCTCTTTAAAAGAAACTTCGGGATTGTAAATTTCTTGAAGAAGATATTTTATTTGTTCTATAAATTCCTCTAATTTTTCTTCTGTGACAGTATGATCAGAACCTCTTGATTTTGAGGAAAAATTCACTTTTAATAAGCCACTTTTTAAATTTTTAAAAGAAATAATCCCTGCTTCTAAAGATTTTTTCTTATCAAACGAACTCTGTTGAGAATACATGTAAGCATATAATAAAATTTGAATTGCTTTGCTATACTTAACTGTTTGTATTTCTTCAAAATTTACTATTTTTAAATCTCCTGCTTTTACATTGCCTGTTTTGTAATCTATGATTCGTAAAGTTCCGTTGTATAGGTCAATTCTATCTACAATTCCTCTTATTTTAATTGGAAAATTTATATTTGGAACAGATATTAGCGTTTCTAAATTCAATTCTGTCCCTATAATCTTTAACTGATTGCCTTCATTCAAGTCTTTTTTCTCCATTGTTAGAAATCGTTCTACAAAGCGTTTAGATATTTCAAAGGAGATGCGATTTTTTCCTGTAAGTATCTCTCCATTTTTAAAATGTTTAAAAAAGTATTTTTTAACAATCTCTTTATGCTTTTGAAGCATTAAATCAATATGATTAGAGGTTAAAAAGGTGTTTATGTATGGTGTATATAATTCATCTAAAGTATCATGCACAACAGTTCCCATAGTGTTAGCAGCAATGGTTTCCTCTACCGATTCTATTTCTTTAATATGAAGTATTTTTTGTTTGTAAAAAGCGATTGGATTATACAAATAGTTGGTTAGGGTTGATGGAGAAATTCCTTTAAAAGCCAATTTTTTAAGTGCTTTAAGAACCTCTTCATTTTTTTCTACTTCTGTTAGCTCATTTTTATCAGTAGTGATTTTGGGAGCAATAATTTTTTTTGTGAGAGGAGTCTTTATTAATTCTAATTGAGAGATAAATCTACTTTTTTCTCCTCCTCCAAAAGTATCATTTTCTGTATTATACAATAAATAAATATTTTTGGCTCTTTGTAAAAGTCTGAAAAAGTGATATGAATAAATAGCATCTTTTTCTCTGTAGGTTGGCAATCCAAATTGAACCTTAACATCAAAAGGGATAAATGAATTTTGTGTTGCACTTGAAGGAATTATATTTTCATTAACAGATGTGATAATTACATTTTCAAAATCTAAAACTCTAGTTTCTAACATTCCCATTAATTGCAAACCATTTAATGGCTCACCTTGAAAAGACATTTTTTCATTGGCTATAATTCTTTTGTAAAATTGATAAATTGTTTTAATGCTTTGAAAATAATTTTTTGTTTTATTTAAATTTATCAATTGATTAAATGCATTATGATATCTGTATAAATATTCTTTTTCTAATACTGACACATGATCTTTAGCACCATCAAGAAGATTTAAAATTCTCATCATAAATTCCTCTACAGTTATAAAAGGCTTAAATATGCCTAGTAGTAAAGAACTATTTTTTTTATCCAAAGGTTCTAGATAGGATTCAATAGTTGAAACGTCTATAAATGTGTTATTCTGCTTTGAAATAGTATTTTCGATAATTAAAACTGTTTCTGAAGCGTCTTCTTTAACAAGTTGGTAAATAACTGGATTTTTAAAAAATCGTGTTACATCTTTATGGTAAAATTCATTAGAAGAATTTTTTTGTAAGGTGTCTTGGGTAATAAATAATTGAAAAATAGATGATATTAATTGCGATGTAGGGACATTTTGTAACGGGTATCCCATAGTTATATTGACGCCACTTACATTTTTTGGAATAGAGTTTAATGCAACAGATAACAGAGACTCGTCTCCTAAAACTAGTGCTGTACTTTCATGATGATTAAATTTCTCTAAGATTTCTCCAGCATATTTTAATTGAGAAATATTTTTAGGAGCTCCAATAATTTCAATATTCTTTTCTGAATTAAAATTACTACTAATTACCTTCAGTTTATTTTTTTCAAAATAACTCCATTCTTTTTTATATTTCCTTATAAAACTTCCGGCACTATGAGCTCCATCAAAAAAAGTGCGATCTATGTCCCAATATATTTCAGAGCTTTGGTTGTCTAAAATTATCTTAAACAATGTTTCCTCAGCCTTATTAAGTGCGTTAAAACCAATAAAAAAGAATTTTTTGTGGCTATTTTTTTCTAAGAACTGCTCCACTTTTTTTGTAGCCTCCCTGTATATTAAGCCTTGGTATCCCACTTTTTTTTCTAATAGAAACAAATAGAATTTAGAATAATATACCCCCAACTTCTCCATATAAATGAGGTGGTCTTTAATGAGTTCAGTTTCTTTAAACTCACCTTTAACAGACCATTTTTTCATTCTTTGAATATCTCTTAAATAGGTGAAAATATCATTGGGGTTAACAAGATATTGGTCAATTTCATTGAAATCTTGAAGAACAACAGAGGCCCAAGAAGAAAAAATATCAAAAGTATCTGGATGTTTCTCTAATTCGCAATAGATTGAATAAAAATGAAATAACAATTGAATTGAATCGGCTTTTGTTATTTCTGATATTTCACTAACAAATGATTCTATGGTTACAATTTCAGGTAAAAAACCAGTAACTATTTTCTTTTTAAATGTATCTTTTATAAAAACACCTGCTCTTTGAGAAGGTAAAATAAAAACACAGTCTTCGAAAGAGGATTGTTTTTTAAGAATATCGTCAATAGTTTCAGAAATAAAAGTCTGCATCAATAAAAAAGTACTTTTGTATAAACAATGTACAAAATACAATTGCTAATTTTATAGTATTATTAAAAAAATCATCTCATGAAGAATGAATTAAATATTGTTGCAATTCAGTCTGGTATTGTGTGGGAAAAACCTGAGGTAAATTTGGAGTATTTTGATCAACAAATATCAAAGTTACCTTCAACTGTAGATCTTGTTATTTTACCTGAAATGTTTACAACTGGCTTTTCAATGAATCCAATTTCTATTGCAGAAACTATGGAAGGACCTTCTATAAAATGGATGGTTGCTACTGCAAAAGTTAATTGTTTGGCTTTAGTTGGAAGTATAGTAATCAAAGAAAACGCTCAGTACTTTAATAGGCTTTTTTTTATACATCCTAACGGACATATAGAGACCTACGACAAAAGGCATCTTTTTACCTTGGCCAAAGAAAATGATCATTATACGTCTGGTGAAGAAAGGTTAATTGTTTTATATAAAGGATGGAGAATTTGCCCCTTAATTTGTTATGATTTAAGATTTCCTGTTTGGTCTAGAAACACAAATGAGTACGATTTATTAGTATACGTAGCCAATTGGCCATCTATTAGAATCAATGCTTGGGATACGTTATTAAAAGCTAGAGCAATTGAAAATATGAGTTATTGTATTGGTGTTAATCGAGTGGGAGAGGATGAAAACGGATATGAATATAATGGACACACAGCTATTTATAATTTCCTTGGAGAAAAAATTTCTAGCACAATAGAAGGGAAAGAAAACGTATTACAATGTGTTGTCTTTAAAACTAAATTGCTAAAACTAAGACAAAAATTAAATTTTTTACAGGATCAAGACGCGTTTAAAATTGAAAAATAGAGATGTATTTTTGTGCATTAATTTTAAGACTTCATGCTATTTTATCTTGGAAATAATGGTTGCTTCTGTTTTTTGTAATAGTTCATCAACGGTCAGTGAATCTATTTTAATAGGTTTATGAGTTTCAAATTGAATTTTATTAAACATTCCTAGTGGAAACTTTCCATACTTGAATACTTTCCATGAATTATTGATTGTAATAGGAACAATATATGCCTCAGGATTGTATTTAATCATCATTTTTAAGCCATTATAATAAAACTTTTTTGGTTTACCTGTTACGCTTCTTGTTCCTTCAGGAAAAATTGTTGCAGACCAATTATTGTCATGAATTCGTTGCCCAAATTCTTTTAATTCAGTTAATGCTTGTTTTGGGTCTTTTCTATTAATTAATGCAGCACCACCATACTTAAGATTAAAAGATATGCTTGGAATTCCTTTTCCTAATTCTATTTTTGAAACAAACTTACTATGATATTTTCTTAGATACCATATGATCGGTGGAATGTCAAATAATCCTTGATGATTAGCTACAAAAATAATGGTTGTATTTTTTGGGATAGGATGAGTTATTTTAAAACTTACCGTATTACCAATGATAAGCAGCGATTTGGTTAAAATCCAATTAAGAACATCTACAACGTTTTTATGTGATTGATATCCAATTTTTAATCCAACCCACTGTAAGGGATGAAAAATGATTATACTTAAAAAAAAGGCTAATGCAAAAATTGATGAAAAAAAGTAACTAATTATTTTCATCTGTAAAGTTTAATTGAAAGATTAAATATTAGGCAGCAGGCCATTGATTCCATGGAATTTTAGACAACATCAATAGAAGACCAATACCATAAAAAATTACAAATGTTTTAAATTTTTTATGATCATCTGTTTTCTTTTTATGCTTAGACCATCCAACTGTAATAAAAATAATCGCTAAAATCATCATTATAGGATGCTCTATTGCTAATAATCTTGATGCAGCATCTCCCATTACTTCACTTCCATTAGTCTTTAATGCTTTGTAGTACGGGCTAGAAAAATACCAACCTAACCCAATTAGTAACTGGATATGAGAAAAAATTAAGGTAAATAAACCAAGTCTAAGATCGTTATTTGAGAATTCCCTTTTTTTAATAAGTCCAATAATTGCATTTACAACGGTTATTATTAAAATAGCAAGCACTAAATATGCCCAATAAGAATGTACGGTTTTCATCATTTGTAAATTTTTTATAGTTTTAAAAATACTAAATTTATTCATAAAAAAACCATCTTCAATTTAGAATCAAAGATGGTTTTTTGAAATTTTAAAAACTTCTAGAAGCGATATCTAGCTGTTAAGTTCCAAGTTGTACCAAAACCAAAGAATGCTTTGTTATTTGTGTTAATCCCTTGATAACTGTCGTCTCCACTTTCAAGGAAATTATTAGTTAAAGACTCAGCGATATACTCAGTATTTCCTACGTTGTTAATGTTTAATCTGAAATTTAAATTTGAACTGTCTTTAAAGTCAAACTTGTAAGACAT
>JABAZK010000049.1 GCA_018608485.1 Flavobacteriaceae bacterium
GGTGTACATCGGTTGGTTAGAATTTCACCATTTGATAGCAATGCAAAAAGACACACCTCATTTGCATCTGTCTATGTATATCCCGTAGCGGATGATTCTATTGAAATTGAGGTTAATCCTGCTGATATAGAAATCACCACTGCAAGATCAAGTGGAGCTGGGGGACAGAATGTAAATAAAGTTGAAACTAAAGTTCAGTTAACACATAAACCTACTGGGATTCAAATTTCTTGCTCTAACTCACGTTCACAACACGATAATAGAGCTACAGCAATGAAAATGTTAAAGTCACAACTGTACGAAATTGAATTACAAAAACAACAAGAAGCGAGAAATAATATTGAGGCTGGAAAAATGAAAAATGAGTGGGGAAGCCAAATTAGAAATTACGTAATGCATCCATACAAATTAGTGAAAGATGTAAGAACTGCACATGAAACAGGAAATGTAGATGCAGTAATGGATGGAAATATTAATGCATTTTTAAAAGCTTATTTAATGTCTCAGGGACAAAAAAACACAAATTCAGAAATATAAAAACAACTTTTTCATTACGCTCATGATAAAAATATACCATAACCCTAGATGTAGAAAATCTAGAGAGGGACTTCAAATACTTCAAGAATGTGGAAAAGATTTTGAAATAATTGAGTATTTGAAAGAAAATCTCTCTTTTGATGAAGTAAATACTATTGTAAATTTATTAAATATTCCACCCACTACATTACTTCGTAAAAATGAAGCTGTCTGGAAAGAGCATTTCAAAGGAAAAACTATGAGTGATGAAGATATCATAGCTTCAATGGTAAAATTCCCGAAATTAATGGAAAGACCTATAGTTATTAATAAAGAAAAAGCGGTTATTGGCAGACCTCCTGAAACTATAAAACAAATTCTTTAACTCTTTTGTTTAACACAAAATTAACTACAAGTATTTAAACTTAATTAGACATTTACGGTCGAAGTATTAAACTATCGATTCTAATGAATAAAACTAGCTTATTATTTGTAACATTTGCTATAACTTTTTTAAGTGTTTTTAGTCAAAAAGCTCAAAATAATCAAATTTCGATTACTGGCAACATCATAGATTCTAATACAAAAGAGCCTTTAGAATATGCTACAGTGGTATTAAATAATGAAGAAACTAAACAATTAAGTGGAGGTATTACTGATGAAAAAGGAAACTTCACTATTAAAATTATTCCAGGAACTTATGATATTAGTTTTGAGTTTATTTCATTTAAAACTATTAAAATATCCAAGAAAATCATTAATTCATCCCTGAATTTTGGTACAATCAAGTTATCCGAAGATTCTGACAAATTAGATGAAATTGTAATCATTGCAGAAAAGTCTACTGTTGAAATTCGTTTAGATAAGAGAATTTATAATGTAGGTAAAGACATGACAGTCAAAGGAGGTTCGGCATCTGATGTTTTGGACAATGTTCCTTCAGTAGATGTTGATGTAGAAGGAAATGTAAGCCTTAGGGGTAACGAAAATGTTAGAATATTAATAGATGGTAAGCCTTCTGCATTGGTTGGTTTAAGCGGTACAGACGCATTACGCCAATTACCTGCAGATGCAATAGAAAGAGTAGAAGTAATTACCTCGCCATCTGCAAGATATGATGCTGAGGGTACTGCTGGTATTTTAAATATCATTCTCAGAAAAGGAATTGCAACTGGTTTAAATGGTTCTATGAATGCAACTATTGGTGATCCAACGCAATATCGGGTAGCTTCTAATATAAATTTTAGAACAAAAAAAGTTAATTTTTTTACCAATCTAGGATATAGAGATAGTTCAGGACCAGGAAACTTTTTAACTAATCTATCAACTTTTCAAAATGAATCTCTAAATAGTCTAAGAATTGAAGACAGAGATTTTGAAAGGAACAGAAATGGATATAATATTAATGTTGGATTAGAATATTTTTTATCTAAACAAAGCTCAATTACTGGAACCTATTTTTATAGAGACTCCAATAACAAAAACCTTTCAACTAATACCATTCGTGTTTTTGATGCAAATGATATTCTTGAGTTTACTGACACTCGTATTCAAGATGAAGATGAAATTGATAAGACTTCGCAAATTTCTTTGAATTACACCAATAACATCAACAATAGTGGTCATAAATTAACTATTGATGTTCAGTATAGTGATAATCAAGAAACAGAAAATGCTTTCATTGATGATTCTCTGGCTATTGAAAACAATACTACCACAGAAGATTCTAAGAATACTCTAATACAAACAGATTATGTTTTACCAATTGGTGAGAACACCCAATTTGAATTAGGCTATCGAGGAGATTTTCAGGATTTAAACTCTAATTTTCTGGTTACTAGAACACCTGAACTAGACTTTGATCCTTCCAATAACCTTGTTTTTAAACAAAATGTAAATGCTATCTATTCTCAGTATGGAAGTAAGATTAATAAATTCACCTATCTAATAGGCCTACGAACAGAGATTACAGACGTAAAAGTAAGACTTACCAACACAAATGAAAATTTCGATTACAAGTACACAGAATTTTTCCCTACCATTAATTTTGGTATAGAAAGAACAGAAAATCAAAGTTTTACTCTAGGGTATAGCAGAAGACTCAGAAGACCCAGATACTGGTATCTTAATCCCTTTGAATCTAGAAATAGTCAGAATGTAATCTATAAAGGGAATCCAGGTTTAATTCCAACTTTTACTAATTCTTTTGACCTTGGCTTTCTTCAGAAGATAGGAAAACTTACCTTAAACTCATCAATTTATTTTCAGCATTCAATAAACTCTATTCAAAGAGTCACCAGAGATGAAATTAGACTATTAGATGGAGTAAACCAAGTAATAACAATTAGAGAACCTATTAATTTAGCCTCTGAAGATAGATATGGCTTTGAATTAACTGCCAATTATAATCCTTCAAAGAAAGTAAGGCTTTCTGGAAGTTTTAATGTATACCAGCAAGAATCTAAAGGGCTTTATGAATATAACAAATTTACTATAGATGATACAACTGGAGCTATTGTCTCTACTCCCGAAACACAAGATTTAGGAAATATAAACAATAGCTGGTTTAGTAGGTTTAATGCAACTTTTACACTGCCATGGAAAATACAGATGCAAAACAGATTATCTTACAGAGGACCCAGGTTTACGGCTCAAAGTGAATCAAAAGGAATGTTTTCCACTAACATAGCATTAAGTAAAGATGTATTTAATGAAAAGGGTACATTCGTATTTAACGTAAGTGATTTATTTAATTCTAGAAAATGGAGATCAACTAATTTCAATCCAAATAAAGAAAATCCTACAAGTATTAATTATCAAGAATCTCAATGGAGAGTTCGTCAAGTATCTTTAAACTTCACTTACAGGTTTAATCAGAAAAAAGATCAAGGAAGAGAAAGAAGAGGCGCTGGAGATTACGAGGGTGGTGAGGGTTTTAGTAGACCTTAAAACTATACAATTATCAAATAAAAAAAGACTCGCAACATTGCAAGTCTTTTTTTTTATTATTTGAAATAAAACTACTTTCCTTCAGCAGCTTTTTTTGCTTCTCTTTTTAATTTGAAATTTTCCCAGATAGTCCCTCCTAACCAGTAAGGAACAACAAAAGTTAATAAAAATATCAACAACCAAAAACCAGCAGTAAAAATAAACATAAATAAAACTAATCCTGAGAACTGAGAAAAATCTAACATTTTAAAATTCTTTAATATAAGTTGCAAAAATAACAGATAATTTTTATTGATACTAACATTTAGTTAAATATTTACGTAAGAAAATACTCACAAATGTTACTAACTGATTGTTGTGGATTTTGTAATTTTGTAATATCATTGAAAATGTACTAATCATGAAATTTAGAATAGAAAAAGATACCATGGGTTCAGTTGAAGTTCCTGCCGATAAATATTGGGGAGCACAAACCGAAAGATCTAGAAATAATTTTAAAATTGGTTCACCTGCTTCAATGCCTCTAGAAATAGTCTATGGTTTTGCTTATCTCAAAAAAGCTGCAGCTTTTACAAATGCTGAATTAGGTGTTTTAGAAATAGAAAAGCGTGATTTAATAGCGACGGTTTGTGATGAGATTTTAGCTGGTAAGTTAGACGATCAGTTTCCTTTAGTAATATGGCAAACAGGTTCAGGAACACAATCTAACATGAATGTAAATGAAGTAATTGCAAATAGAGCCCATGAAATTGCTGGAAAAATAATTGGAGAAGGTGAGAAAACTATTCAACCAAATGATGATGTAAATAAATCTCAATCATCAAACGATACATTTCCAACAGGAATGCATATCGCATGCTATAAAAAAATTATAGAAACCACGATCCCTGGAATTGAACAACTAAGAAATACTCTTCAAAAAAAATCTGAAGATTTTAAAGATGTCGTTAAAATTGGGCGAACTCATTTGATGGATGCCACTCCCCTAACCTTAGGACAAGAATTTTCTGGGTATGTTTCTCAATTAAACTTTGCCTTAAAAGCATTGCGCAATTCTTTAGAACACTTGAGTCAATTAGCTTTGGGAGGAACTGCAGTAGGGACTGGTTTAAATACACCCAAAGGATATGATGTTTTAGTAGCCAAGTACATTGCAGATTTTACAGAAATGCCGTTTATAACAGCTAAAAACAAATTTGAGGCCTTAGCGGCACATGACGCATTAGTAGAAACACACGGTGCCTTAAAGCAAGTAGCTGTTTCTTTAAATAAAATTGCAAATGATATTCGTATGATGGCTTCAGGGCCAAGATCTGGAATTGGGGAAATTATCATACCTGCAAACGAACCAGGAAGTTCTATTATGCCAGGAAAAGTAAATCCTACACAAGCAGAAGCCATTACTATGGTTTGTGCGCAAGTTATGGGGAATGATGTTGCTGTAACTATCGGTGGAACTCAAGGTCATTATGAATTAAATGTTTTTAAACCTATGATGGCAGCTAATGTGATACAATCAGCTCAGCTAATTGGAGATGCTTGCGTATCTTTTGATGTAAATTGTGTTTCTGGAATTGAACCAAATTATTCAAGAATTAATGAATTATTGAATAATTCGTTAATGCTTGTCACTGCTTTAAATACCAAGATTGGCTATTATAAAGCCGCTGAAATTGCAAATACCGCTCATACTAATGGTACTACTTTAAAAGAAGAAGCAGTCCGTTTAGGTTATGTTACTGAAGAACAATACGAAGAATGGGTTAAGCCCGAAGATATGACAGGTAGTCTAAAATAATAGTCATAACTTAAATTTTTAATTTAAACGAAATCTAACCTTCTTTTCTTAAATTGTATTTTCTTTATTCACCCATAACAACAAAGTGTTTTCTTTTTTTAATGTAAGTTTGTTTACTTTAAGTTATCTACTATATGACAACTTTATTTATAAATATTAAAGAACTTATCCAAGTAAGGGAACTATCTGAAGATAAAGTTTATGGAAAAGACATGGGTATTTTACCCATCATAAAGAATGCTTTTATGTTGATTAAAGACCATACCATCATCGACTTTGGTTCTATGGATAATCTAAGTTTAAAAAAAGCAGATAAAGTGGTTGATCTCACCGGAAAATTAGTTTTACCCACTTGGTGTGATAGCCATACCCATTTAGTTTTCGCGGATACTAGAGAAGAGGAATTTGTAAATCGAATAAAAGGACTAACCTATC
>JABAZK010000141.1:0-3214 GCA_018608485.1 Flavobacteriaceae bacterium
TAAAACGAAGTAAATTTTTTGCTGCCCCAAGGTCTGCTGTTGGTTCATTTTTAATTCCTAGCTTAAATGCTGTATGAAACTCGTGAACGGCGTCTGTGTATTTTTTCATATTTTATAGATGTGTTATTTTAAATCATTTTTTTAAGAAAACTGGCTGGAGCTATTTTTAAAATAAAAGCTATCAATCTCCATCGCTTAGAGATGTAAGCAACTCTTTTCTTTTTCTTAATTGCTGTATAAATTTGTTTTGCTGCTTTTTCAAGAGAAACCATCCAAAAAATACCTTCTCCTAATGCCATTGCTGTATCTACAAATCCTGGACGAATATCAGTAATAAAAACTTTATTTGATTTGATAGTTTTTGTTTTCATATATAGACTTTCTAAATATGCTTTTTGATAAGCCTTTGATGAAAAATATGCTGGTGCTCCTCTATTTCCTCTAATGGAGGCTATGGAGGTAATACCTACCAAATGACCAAATCCTTGATTTCTAAATAAATTAAATGATAAATCATACAACTTGGTAGCTCCTACTACATTTGTAAAGATGGTTTCTTCCTCTTTATTCCATGCTAACGTTGGATTAATATGTCCAACACCAGAGGATTGTATGATGATATCTATTGTTCTAAATTCTTTAATAATTTCATTGAACACATTTTCTACCTCATCTACTTTTTGAATGTCATTTTGGGCAACATAAACCTGGTTAGAATATTGTTTTTTTAGGGCCTCCAACTTCTCTAATCTTCTTCCAGTGATGGCTACTCTATACCCATCTTTAAGTAATAACTCAGAAATTTCTTTTCCAATACCAGAAGTTGCTCCAAAAACAATTGCCGTTTTCATTTAATTTGTAATTTTGTTAAAAATACATAATTTATGTTTACAAAAGGTCGAATCATTTTTGCTATTATTTTCATCATAGCTTTTGTCATTTTTATGGTAATTTCCTACAAAAAAGATTCAAAAAATCATCAAGCTTATTACAAAGATGCAGCAAAAAAAGTAGCAATCTATGGTACAATAGCCATCATCATTTTTGTTGCTCTTAGACTAGTGACTGCATATTTATTATAATGATAGCATGCACAACAAAAAATCTCCGAGCAAAGACTCGGAGATTTTTTGTTAACTTCATAGAAAAGATCTTGTTAATTTTCTGAATTCAAAAAGCTATAATTTTTAGAGTAAGATAACATTTGTTCTTCAAAGTCTTTTGGTTGAACTATTGTAATATCAGTAATAACTCCCTCCGAGTCTTTTACCAAATTTAAAATCGGATTTACAAAACCGCTGTAGGGAGCAGATGTAAATTGCTTGTTTCGCTCTATAACTTCAGCATGAATTTCTTGATCTACTTTAACGCCATAACCCTCTACCAATGCTTTTGCAGCATCAAAATCTCCCTCTGATTTTATTCGCTGCGCTTCTTTTAATAAGCGTCCAAAAATAGCGCGAAGTTTTGCATAATCATTTACTTTAAAAAAGGTTTTTCCGTCTTTGGTAACCTTTTCTATGACATTATCTTTTAATCCTTGTTCATAAGACCAAGCAGAAACCCATTGTCTGTTAACCATATGATCTTCCTCCAAATCGTTCCCTAATTCTATTCTAATTAATTGAGTAATTAAACCATTTCTTATATAACCGTCATAGGCTGCTTTCCCTAACTCTTCCCAATTATCAGTTAAGCCCAGTTCTTGTAATTTTGGATCCATTAAATAATACAATCCAACTAAATCTGCTCTCCCCTCCTCCATGGTTGATGCATAATTTTGGAGAGTTTCTTTTGGTTGACCAATTCCCTCATTGATAACTCCAGATGCATGCCCTACTACTTCGTGCAATGCTGTGTGGAGTTTATCTGCAATTTGTCCATATTTTTCCTCTAATCTTATTTCTTCCTCATCATAAGCAAATTCATTCAATCTTCCAGAACCTCCTGCATTATTGTAGGCTCCAGTAATATTACCCAAAGAAACAGATTTAGAACCATGCTGTTGCCTGATCCAATTATTATTCGGCAAATTAACACCTATTGGTGTACTGGGTGAAGAATCACCAGCTTCACCAGCTACGTTAACTGTTTTGTATGAAACACCTACCACTTTTTCTTTTTTATGAGCTGGATCTAGAGGAGAATTGTCCTCAAACCATTGAGCATTATCAGATAAAACAGCCATCTTTCGGGACATATCAAAATCTTTAATTTCTACAATAGTTTCATAAGAACCTCTATATCCTTTAGGGTCATTATAGACCTCTATAAATCCGTTAATCCAGTCTATATTTCCTTCTGTAGAAGTAACCCATGCTATACAATATTGATCCCAAACGTCTAAACTCCCCGTTTTATAATATTCAATTAACAAACCTATGGCTTTTGCTTGATTATCATTTTCAGCGACTCCTTGTGCTTTTTCTAACCACCCTATAATTTGATCTATAGCGTCACCATACATTCCTCCAGACTTCCACACTTTTTCAACCAACACTCCATTTTCTCGAACTAATTTTGAATTTAATCCAGCTTCTATTGGCATTCCTTCTGGACCTCTGTATGCAGTTTTATAAAAATCTGTAACATCTTTATCTGTAATATCTGAACCATAGAAATTGATAGCTGAAGATAAGATATTATCAACTCCCTCTTTCTTATTTACTTTTTTGGAATCTATATCATTAAATAAAACAGCTATAACCTCCTCAGCTAGCTCTGTATTAGATTTTTTTAATAAATCTGTTTCAAAATACTCACGTGTAAAATCTGGTTTAATTTTATCATTTGAATAATGATGATGAATTCCATTAGAGAACCAAACTCTTTTTAAATAGACTTTAAAAGCTTTGAAGTCTTCAGATTCTTTATCTCCTGTATAGTTTGTATTGATATTTTCTAGCGCTGCTCTTATTTTTAAATTGTGTTTATAATTCTGATCCCACATAATATCTCTACCTGCTAAACCAGCTTGAGTTAAATAATAAACCAATGATTTTTCTTTAAGACTTAACTCTTCAAATCCAGGCACTTTGTAACGAAGTACTTTAATGTCTGCAAATTGTTCTACTAGATGATTAAACTTGGTTTCTTTTTGCCCATCATTAGTGCAAGAAAATAAGATTCCAGTAATCAAGAACAAGTAGATGATTTGTTTTAATTTCATGTGTGTTCTATTTTGATTTTGGTTGTTAAATGTACAAATTTTATA
>JABAZK010000141.1:3314-5579 GCA_018608485.1 Flavobacteriaceae bacterium
TCAAAGAAATTATCTCCATAAAAACCTGCTTCCTCTAACATAATTCTAATATCTTTCTGCCACTCTGGAATGCTAACTGTCACGTTTAACTCTATAGCATATACAGTGTTCTTATGAAGTGAATAATCTCCATTGAAAGGAACTCCGCCTTGAGAGTCCCACATACCGATTGTAGTCCCTGCACTATGCCCATATTTACCAAGCGGATGTGTATATATTGATGGGCGTAAACCTTCTTTTTTAGCAGTCGCTAAAGAACTTAAAAGAATTTCGTTCCCTGTTTTCCCTTCCATCATTGTGGTTGTTAAAATATCTTGCAATCGGTTTCCTTTTTTAAATGCCATAGCTAAAAACTCAGGAACTGCTGTTTCTTCGTCTTTCAACACATAAGCATGTTGTTGGCAATCTGTATTTAAACCAATATATGTGATCCCAAAATCACAATGCAATAAATCTCCTTTTTGAATAATTTTATCTTTGTCACCTTTGGTAAATGAATAAATATGTGATTGAAGTTTTTGATTGGTTCTTTGTATGTCTATTGTAGGATGAAACCAGGTTTCTAAACCCATATCTGTGACTGTTTGCCTGAGAAACCAAACAACATCCTCTGTAGTTGTTTTACCTGGAATTATAACTTTTTCTGAAAAAGCATCATCAATAATATCATGGGTTGTTTTTACCAACTTTTTAAATAATTTCATTTCTTTTGCTGTCCTTGTTTCTAACCATGCAATAGCTAATTTTTCTGCCGAAACTAATTTTGACACCAAAGAATCTGGCAAATTTTTAACTAACTCCTCATAATCTGTTTTAACCAGTCCGTCTGCTAGGGCAAAATGCTTTGAGTAATTAATCCCAATTTTAGCTGGATTTCTTTTAGCAATGATGTCAGACAATGCTTTCCATTGATTAGGTTCTTGTTCTTTATTCCAAGCAGATTTTATACTTTTTCCAATATCATAACGAGCTACAGCGATCCTTTCTATGGTGTTTTGTTTTTTATTTCTATAGAAAAGAATCATCGTTCTTCGTCGAGCATTTAACCATCTTGCAGGTAGCATTGTTTTTAAAACTGGATCTTCATTATACTCTCTTGAAATAAGTAACCACATATCTAGGTCTGCATCATCCATTAATTGAGGTAATAAATTTTGGAATCTATCCTCTAACAAGTCATCTTTGAGTATCGCTCGGTCTTTTTCTGATAGAATTTGTGAAATACTTACTTGGATACTTAAAAAGAGTATTATTGATAATATTGTTCTCATGTGATAATTGTAATTTTTCCTAAAGATACTTTATCCTTGTAAAAATTTAAAATTTTTGAAAAAAGAATCTTACTTTAGATATTATCTAAAAAAAATAATTTGTAGATCATAAATGAAATATTTATTTCAATACTTAGCATTCTCTGTTGTGGGTTTATTTCTATTTGCCTGCGGCTCTTACCCAGTTAAGAATAGTGAAAAAAGTAAAGAAAAACCTGTTATTATTTCCAATGATAGTCTAGAATATGAGGTAATCATCATAGATGTTGGCTTTACTCTTTATTTAAATACCATAGCAAAGCCTAAAAATTATTATTCTTTAAGTTATTTAGAAAACAGAAATAACATTTATGTTACCAACTGGAATATAAGAGCATTAAATCCCTCAAAATTTAACTCTTCAATCTATGAAAATAGAATAGATTACAGACCTCAAATACGTTATGGACTAGAGGTGAATTATAAATTATTCAACTATTTTCAGTTTGCACAACAGAAGTATAAAATAAGATTAGATGGAGGCTCGGGTCTATCCCCAAACTTTAGGTAATTCTCTTATAACTAAGAAAACTATAGGTGTACTGGTTTTTATCATCTGGTAAAAAAGTTTCCTCAGAAATCTCCTTCCATGAGGCCAAATCTATAGTTGGAAAAAAAACATCTGCGTCAAAATTTTGATGCACTTTAGTAATGTCTAATTGATCTACTAATTTTTTTTCAATTGCTTCTTTATAAATTTGTGCTCCTCCTATGATGAAGGCATTTTTTTGATCTTTTACTAATTTTATGGCGTCCTCTAAGCTATGAACAACCTCGCATCCTTCTTTTTTGTATAAGATATTTCTGGTGATAATAATAGATCTTCTATTTGGCAAGGGTTTACCAATTGATTCAAAGGTGTTTCTACCCATGATGATTGTATTCCCTGAGGTTACCTTTTTAAAACGCCTTAAATCTGCAGGTAAATGCCAAATTAAATCATTGTCTTTACCTA
>JABAZK010000166.1 GCA_018608485.1 Flavobacteriaceae bacterium
ACCATACTTATGTTTTCTATGTGATTTTATTTCTGCTGGAATTCTATAATTATATCTGATTCTTAATTTACGAGTCATAGGATGATCAGAATTGCCTCCCTGGACAATAAAATCAGGAACAATTCTGTGAAAAGAAGTGGTGTTAAAGTATCCTGTTTTTGTCAAAAATAAAAAGCTTGATCTGTGTAATGGGGTCTCTTTGTATAATTTAATTTTTATGTCTCCTAATCTAGTTTTAAAAAGGATGATAGATTCCTTATTAAGTTTTCCGTATGCTTTCAAAAATGTTACTGCATTTGTTTTATTAATAGTATCAGTCTCTTTTTTTACGATTTTTTTTATAACTTTTTTAGAAACTTTTTTTTCTACTATTCTAGTTCTCTTAATTTGTGAACTCTCTTTTAAATCACAGGCTGATAATAGATAAGTACTAAAACAAAGAAAGACAATAGTATATTTAGATTTATTTAACATATAACAAATATAAATATTAGAATTTTGAATATATATTAGTGGAATACAATCTAAAATTCAATCAGATCATTTTTGTAATTTTAGTTTTATAAGATTAGTTGATGGAAGAAAATGTAATTTTAGTAGATGTGTTAGACAACCAATTGGGTCTTATGCCAAAAATGGAAGCACATGAAAAAGCAGTTTTACACAGAGCTTTTTCAGTTTTTATATTTAATGACGAAGGTGAGTTAATGCTTCAGCAGAGAGCTGCTCATAAATATCATTCTCCTTTACTATGGACAAACACTTGTTGTTCGCACCAAAGAGATGGAGAGTCTAATATAGAAGCAGGTAAAAGACGTTTAATTGAAGAAATGGGCTTTAAAACAAACTTAAAAGAGATTTTTTCATTTGTTTACAAAGCTCCATTTGATAATGGATTAACAGAACATGAATTAGATCATGTAATGATAGGAAATTTTAATGGGACTCCAAAAATTAACCCAGATGAGGTAGCTTCCTATAAATGGATGACACTTGAAGAAGTTAAAAAAGATATAGAGTTACAACCAAAACTTTATACAGCTTGGTTTAAAATTATTTTTAAAGAATCATATTTAAAACTTATAGATGCCTAGAATTACTGGATACAGAAAAGCGCATTTCAATGCAGCACATAGATTATACAGGCCAGAGTGGTCTGACGAAAAAAACTCTGAGGTTTTTGGGAAATGTAATAACCCACACTTTCATGGTCATAACTATGAAATAATTGTAGCTGTTACAGGAGAAATAGATCCTGATACTGGCTATGTATTTGATTTGGGTATTTTAAAGCGTTTAATTCGTTCTGAAATTGAAGATGCTTTTGATCATAAGAACTTAAACATTCAAGTTGAGGAATTTAAGACTCTAAATCCTACTGCTGAAAACATTTGTGTAGTCTCTTATAATAAACTTAGAAAGCATTTACCAAGTTCTCTAGACCTGGAAATAACTTTGTATGAAACGCCTAGAAATTTTGTAAAGTATTCAGGAGAATAACTTTATTTTATCTTAATACGATAGTTAATCAGTTTCTTTATCTACTTTGTGAAGAATTTTATTTTATTAAAAAATTATATAAATGTATCAAACTTGTAAAGTAATAGCTTTTGATGCCGATGATACACTGTGGGTGAATGAAACCTATTTTAGAGATGCTGAGAAAAAGTTTGCAAAAATTTTATCAAAGTATGAGACCCAAAATAAAATAGAACAAGAGCTTTTTAAAATAGAAATTAAAAATTTAGCAATTTATGGTTATGGTGTAAAAGGATTTATGCTTTCAATGATTGAGTGTGCTTTAGAGATTTCTAATTATTCCATAAGTCAACATGAAATAGATGCTATTTTAATGATAGGAAAAGAGATGTTAAATAAGCCAATTGAGTTATTGGATGGGGTAGAGGAAGTATTAGAAAACCTTCAAGATAGGTACAAATTAATAGTAGCTACAAAAGGGGATTTATTAGACCAAGAGCGTAAATTAGAAAAGTCAGGATTGTTAAAATATTTTCACCACATAGAAGTGATGAGTGAGAAAAAAGAAATGGATTATAAAAAACTAGTAAAACATCTAGATATTAATACAAATGAGTTACTGATGATAGGTAATTCTCTTAAGTCAGATGTTTTACCACTTTTAAGAATTGGAGCTTCAGCTATACATATACCTTTTCATATCACATGGTCACATGAGGAGGTTTCAGTAAAAGAAACCCAAGATTCAAACTTTGACACTGTTTATGACATAAAAGAAGTTTTAAAACTCTTGTAAAATAATTATATACTAATTCCATACGTACTAATATCACTACAAATAGTTCACAGCTAATAAAAACCTACAACGGATAAAGAGTCATTAAAATATTCAACTTTTAATAAAAAGAATTAATTGATAATTTTTGAAATTAAATTGGATAAAATAGGCTAAATTTGTAGTCTAAAAATAAAGAATTATGGCAAGTATTAAGAATTTGAAAAAAGACATTAATTATGTTTTAGGCGATGTTATCGATGAATGTCTAGTTTCTTCAACTGGAGATCTAAAAAAAACAGAAGCTATAGTAGATGAAGCTATTGTTGTTTTTGATGATTTGATTGCTAAGGTAAATGCAAAAAATATAGAAAATAAAAAAGCCCATTTTAAAGCTATTGAAGAAGAATTAGAAAAACGAGCTACCAAACTTTTAACTAAAGTAAACAAGTTGTAAAACGTTAGTATCACAATAATTCCAACCATTTTTTAGATTAAAAATGGTTTTTTTTGTTTTCATGTATACGAACATCTTTAGAAGTTCGTTATATAATAAATGAATTTTATTTATGGCTAGAGCAATGTTTGAATATTCTAAAACTATTTTAAAAAAAGTTAGTTTTAATACTGACTTATTTTGTAGAGAATTAGAAAAAGCATTGAAAAGATTATTGCCTCATGAGATTAGTGAATTAGCCATCTGGTTAAGAAAATTTACTAGTAATAAACCTGAGTTACACTCTTGTTTGAGACTCATAAATTAAAAGACAGGTTTCGGAATAATTCCTTATTTTTAATTATCTTCTGTTCTTCCTTTTAAATGCCTCAGTTTTCTGAATAACTCTTTTTTAAATTCTCTCTCAGCTATTTGTAGTTTTAAAATTTTTTTATAGGATAAAATAGTAGCTACGTTAGTGAAATAACGTTTATTTTCTTGGTGAGTTTTGATTCTTATATCCGTTACTATATTGTAAATTTTTTTTGCTTCGGATTCATCAATATTGTCAAGGTTCTTTGGGGATGAAAACTGTTTATTAGGGTTTTTAACTATCGATTCCATTGCATTAATTTCTTTTTCCCTGTATTGAGATAGTAATTTTTCATGTGCGTTATAGATTGGCCAAAATACCTCGGCTTCATCAGTTGTTAGATTTAATTGATCTGTGATAAAAGCAATTTTGTGAGCTTTAACACGGTTTTTATTTATTTTTTTTCTGTTTTGAGAATAGTTATTTGTGCTTATGAAAATAGCTACAAATAAAAATAAAAATTTTATCGAATTCATTTTTTAATTTATTTCGTTTATGTTCGCGTGTTCTATTATAAAATCTATGTCATCAGAATTTATAAGTGACTCTATAATATCTTCACTTTCAATTGTGAAGTAGGGGTTCATGTCATCAAAATTTAAATCTGTAAATGCAAATGCTATATCATCACTAGATATAGTGTTAATATTTACATCGACCCAGTTAACTATCTCATCAGAAGAAAGTTCAGAATTGTTGTTAAATGAAAAATTTGCTCCAAAAAAGATGATTAAAGCTACAGTAGCTGCTACTGGAATCAATTTTATTTTTTTAAAATTAATAAGCTTCCCTTTTTTAGGTTTTATTTTTTCAATAATATGATCATCAAATTCTTCGAAATAAGTTTTTGGAATTTCAAAAACGTTATTTTTAGGAAGTTTTTTTTCACTTAAATTTAATAAAAAATTATCCTCTATGCCCTTAAAATAGTTTTCAGGAACGGTAAATCCAGTTTTAATATCCTCGGATAATTTCCCATCTTGAGTATGCTTAGCATTTTCTCTCATTTTATTAAGACTTTATTTTTGTTTTAAGGTTTAATGAGTTTTCTTTTTTATATAAAGCTCTATTTTTTTTACTGCATGAAAATAAGAAGCTTTTAATCCGCCAACAGATGTTTCTAATATATCAGAAATTTCCTGATATTTCATGTGATCAAAATATTTCATATTAAAAACCAATTGTTGTTTTTCTGGTAATGTAGCAACTGCTTCTTGTAAAATTAGTTCTATGTCATTTCCTGAAAACCATCTGTCTGATTGCAAATTTGAAACTAGTTCTTGTTTCATTTCAGTAATATCTATATTTCTTTCTCTTGCTCTTTTGTTGATAAAGGTGATAGACTCATTAGTTGCTATCCGGTACATCCATGAATACAATTTACTATCTTGTTTGAAGTTGTCTATTCCTTTAAAAATTTTTATAAAAGTGTTTTGTAGGACATCATCAGCATCATCGTGAGAAATAACAATCTTACGAATATGCCAATACAAACGTTCTTTGTATTCTTTTATTAATATTCGGAAGGCTTTTTCTTTTGTCTGAATATTTTGAAGTTCTTCAACTAAAGCGATTTCATCAATCAATACTAGTTTTTTTATTTTAGACTTCTAACCTTCAAAAAGGTTTAATACTTCAGGTTTTTTAAGTCTTTATTCTGCTTTTTGAATATCCAAAAAGACGTTTTTTAACTATAGTTTCAGCAACACCTTCAGGCAACATTTCCTGCCAACCTTCTTCTCCCTCAGAAATCATCTTTAATACTTTTCTAGAAAAAATGTGGAATATCTCTTGATCAAAATCTGAGATATCAATAAGTTTCCCGTTGTTTTTGAAGAATTTATATAGTTCTTTCATTCTTGGATGAACTTTTAGATTTTCACTAGTAATAAACTCATTTTTTTCTTCATCTCTGTAAGGATACATGTATACTTTTAGATCTCTGTAAAATAACTTACCAAAGGCTTCAAGGATACCTCCACTTAAATGTCGATAATATTTTTCATCAAAAATTTGAATCAAATTATAAACTCCCATTGCTAAGCCCATTCTAGCTTTTGTAAATTCACTAAAATATTCAACGAGTTTAAAATATTCTTGAAAGTTGGTGATCATTACGTTCTGTCCTAAAGAACACAATAATTCTGCTCTATCTAGGAAATCTCGTTCATTAATTTCTCCCTCTGCTCTTAAATTACTGAGCGTAATTTCAAAAATAATTTGAGAGTTTTCTGGATCAACCTTTTTTTCACTAAAGAATAATTCTTTAGCTCTTTCAAACATATCCATATTAACTTTAGTTACGGGTCTAAAACTACCACGTAAAGCCAATATGTTTTTTTTATACAATACTTGAGCTGGAAGTAAATTATTTCCATCTGGTCCAAACATAACGGCTGTAGTCATGCTATTTTTTACTAACTGAAGGCTCATTAAACGATTGTCTACATACATGAAACGTGGGCCAGAGAAATTAATCATATCAATTTCTA
>JABAZK010000021.1 GCA_018608485.1 Flavobacteriaceae bacterium
AAACTTAGTTTTTCCATCTTTACCTTGTTTGGTATTAATCATAATAACTCCTCTTGCCCCTCTAGAACCATATATTGCCGTTGAGGCTGCATCTTTTAAAACTTCAAAAGATTCAACAGTGCTCATATCTAAAGCACTTAAATAATCATTATCAACAGCTAAACCGTCAACAACAATTAATGGACTTAGTTCTCCAGTAATTGAACCAATACCTCTTATACGAATTGTAGGATCTGATCCTGCTTCACCTTCAGTAGCCGCAATTTGTACTCCAGAAACTTGACCTACTAAAGCATCATCTACCCTAGAAACAGCAATCTGATCTAGTTTTTCATTTTTAACTTTAGAAATAGCTCCTGTTAAATGAGACTTTCTTTGAGTACCATAACCTACAACAACAATTTCATCTAGAATACTGTTATCTTCTTCTAAAACTACATTGAGATTTTTTTGGTTATCAATTGTGAATTTTTGAGTTGAAAACCCTAAATAGGAAAACTCTAATACGTCTCCTTTTTTTACTTGAATGGTAAAACTACCATCTAGATCTGTTTCTGAACCTACATTAGAGTCAAGGATTCTTATTGAAACACCAGGAAGACCTTCATTGTCTACTTTTGAAGTTACTTTACCTTTTAAGGTATAAGTTTCTTGTGCAAAAGTGCAAATGTTTACAAACATTACTAACAGTAATGCTAATTTAAATTTTAAGTTCATAATAATTATTAAATGTTTAAAAATGTAACTTTATTATCTCTAAAAGAGATAAACTCTTTTTTTTCCACACCTAATCTTAAATAAAGTTTCAAAAAAAATAAAACTAATAATTTGTTTTAGTATTTTTGAATTACTTACACTATTTATAAGATTAAGTGTTAGTTTATACTTCCTTCAGACGGAGTATCATTTTGAAAAGGATAGGCGTGCACCTATCCTTTTTTTTTGTTTTAATTTATTCTAACTTATTATCATTAGCGTTGGATTTTTGATTAGCTAAAATTGGTTTACCAAACTGGTTTACCAAATATATACAAAATTTATTAATAATAGGGTTTCCCAACATAAATCTTTTAAAATTAATAGTTTAAGAGAAAAATTAACTCTGAAATATTCTTAAATAGATTAAAGTATCAAGTTTTAAGTATATTTATTTTAAGATTTATCTCCAAAATAAGATACCTTATCTCCGCTTAAAAAATCTTCTCTTACGGGACTAAAAGTATCAATTAGTTCACCCTCTTCTAGACAAACCGCACTGTGTAATAAATTTGGTTCTATGTAAACACCATCTCCAGTCTCAATAATTTGTTTTACCCCATCAATTTCAAATTCAAACTTACCTGATACACAAAAAGTGGCTTGTGTATGAAAATGTTGGTGTGGTGAACCTACCGCACCTTTATCAAATTTTACCCTTACCATCATGATTTGATTATCATAACCTAAAAATTTTCTTGATACACCTCCACCAAGAACTTCCCATTCCATCTTTTTTGTAATTATGTATTTTTCGCTAAATCGTTTCATTCGGTTTTATTTATATTTTTAATATTCTTTTAAATCTGTTTTTGTTTTTTACGATATATGTTCCTTTAGGAAGGATAGTTAGGTCTAGTTTTCCAGTAGATTTATCAATATAATTTTGTTTTACAATTCTTCCTAATAAATCTATCACATCAACTTTTCCAATAGTTTCATCTTTCAAAGAGACATATAAATAATTTTCTTTTACTGGGTTCGGGTAAATTTTTAATTCTTTGTCTATATCATCTTGTAAACTAAGCGTTTCAAAAGCTCCAAAACCAACTTTAGTTCCTATATCTGTGATCGAATATGGAAGATGATTACCTCCTGAATTAAATTCCTCTGCACCTGCATCAAAATTTGAGGTTCTAGGACCACCTGTAATATCAGTTCCTAAAAATGAATAGGTTCCCAAGCCTGCATCAATTGCAGGACTTTCAGATACTAATCTATAAAATTCGGTTCCAGCTTCTAACAAACCTGAAGTAATAGTTTGATTAGAGTTTTCACCATTTATTAAGTCCCAAATTCCATTTTGAGTAATATTTCCCTCATAGGTTGAATTCCCCGAGGGTGGTGTTGTTTCTTGTAATGCTGAAATACTTGAATCTAGCATTATATTATTTGCAATTGTAATATTTTCTGGCGCTAAAGTTGTAGAGCTGTTTTGTTCCGTACCTACTCTAACCCCTAAATCGCAATCAACAAGTGTATTATTAATTATTTGTACATTTTTAACTTGGAAATATTCATTTAATGCAGAATCTGGTGTTCCGTTGGTTATATTGATAGCTCCTGTTGTATTTGAGCCTGATCCATTTGGTTTTCTATATCTAAGTCCTTCAAAATAATTATTGTATACCTTATGATCTTCTCCAATAACCCTTACACCTCCAGAAAAGGAATTATTATCGCCGAAAAAGTAATTTCCAAAAACTTCAGTATTATTTCCATGTCTTAAGGTTAATGTTCCTTGATAATCTCTAAAAGTGTTATTGTAATATTTATTACTACCCGACTTATTAGAGATAATTTCTACTTCACCTGACCAATTATTAAAAAAATTATCATAAACTTCAGTAAATGAGTCTGAAAGCGATGTTGTACTTACACCTATTCGAATGGCGTCTTGGTCGTTTAACCCATTAACATTGTTATTAACAGGTACTCTATCAGCAAAATAATTATGATGTATTTTAGAATAATCTGGTGTAGAATTATTGTGGTTATCGTTAATTATACTGCCAACTCCATTTTTCCCAATAAAAGAACTATAACTTACCTCGTTATATTCTCCATAGATAATAATCCATTTAAACTTTAGTGTCTCTTGGCTAGAAGTACCATTGTAGGAATCAATTTTAATATTCCTTACATGGCAATTAACGCAATCATTATTACTTGTATCTCTAAATTCAATGATTGGCTCTATTTTATCATCACTTGTAATAAGCCCAGAAGCATTTTGAAAAATAACACCTTCAAAAATAATATAAGAACCCCCTAGACTGATATTTGATCGACCTTCAAAAAACACACTTCCAGGTGTTTGCGCCTTAATGATTATAGGATTTTCAGCTGTTCCATTTTTATTTATACTAATTTGAACATCGGTCCAAGTTTGATCCGACAATATTATTGTTGTGCCTTCAGAAGCGTTAGATATTGCAGCAGTAAGTTCTGAATGTGATGAAACTAACTGTCCAAAAGTAGGATTACAACTTAATAAGATTACAATTATTGATATTAAATATTTAATCATCGTTTATATAAAAAATGAAATATTAGTTTTTTGGAATTACAATGAATAGGGTAATACTTAAAATAAAATACTACAATGATATTTGAATTTAGTTATTTGGTTTTGTTCCAACTCCTATGGTTGCTTCTCTAAACCATACTTCAGTGTAACAGCCGTTTTCGTATTGTTTAGCAATATCTCCTCCATAAGTTTCTGCTCCAGCACACCAAACCATATTTTTCTTTGGATCTTTTCCGTTGGTTTGATTGTAAGCTCCTTGTTTAAAATAGTTTAATTCTCCACCATATGCATTAGCTCTTTCAACTCCATCTTGACCAATTGGTACAAATATTTTTTGCACTTGTGCTGGTATGTCTGATTTGTTTACATATTCAGATTTTAATAAATTTTTAGTAAATGTTTTAGTTTTATGCCCTTCACTTTTAAAAGTAAGATACATAACACCTTTATAGACATTAACTTCATAACTGAATTCTTCACCCAACTCTATTCCATCTTCAGGCTCTGAAGGAAAATCATCTTTACTTTTTCCAACTACAGACATATCATTACCCCAAACAGCAGTTGAATAATCCCATCTGCCAGAATTATCATCGCCTTCAGTGTTAATTTCATAATTCCAAAAAACAGAGCCTTTGGCATGATTTGGAAATTTTTTATAAAATATTTTTAAGGGTTCATTTTCATGACCTTCTCCACTGTGAATTTGTCCAACTACTGTTGAATAAGATGCAGCTACTCTAGCATCACCAGATACAGAAACCTGCATCACTTTACATGTACCAGATAATTTACCTCCCTGCTCTGGAGTCCATTCTCTTTTTTCATGTAATTCAGTTCTTGTATTACTAGAATTTTTTGATGTTACTCCAGAGTTTGGTGTTTTATAAACTACCCATCGCCTTGTACCATCAATTTCAGTATAGAAAAAATCTTTATTTTCAAAATCAATGAGATCATCTACATTAGTTCCATCACCCATTAACATCTTAAACTTGTCCATAAATGGAATTACCTCACTTGGATAAACTGTTTTTGAACTCAAACCGTCATTCGCTGTAAAATAACCTGCATTTGAAATGGCATCATCACTTATTTCTACAGTTGCTGATTTAAACCAAACTTCAGCATAATTTCCATCTGAATATTGTTTTTGAATGTCGCCACCGTGGGTTTCTGCTCCTGAACACCAAACTTTATTTACTTTAGGGTCTTTTCCATTAGTTTGATTGTAACTACCAAGTTTAAAAAAGAGACCTTCGTCTGTGTAAGCTTTTTCACGCTCCACTCCATCCTGACCAATAGGTACAAATAAATTCTTGACTTGCTCTGGAATTTTTGAACGCGTTGAATATTGAGAAGAAATTAGATTTTTTGTAAATCTTTTGGTTTCATGTCCTTCGCTAGTGAATGTAAGATTCATTATTCCATCCTTTACTTCAACTTCGTAACTAAATTCTTCGCCTAAAGCGATACCATCCTCTGGTTCTGGTGGATAAGAGTTTTTATTAGTTCCAACATCAGAGAAGTCATATCCCCAAATAGGATAGGAATAATCCCATCTTTTAGAGTTATCATCACCAAAAGTATTAATTTCATAATTCCAAAAGACTGAACCTCGTGTATGGCCTGGAAATTTCTTATAAAATATTTTTAGAGGTTCATTTTCATGACCATCGGCACTATGAATCTGACCAACCACCACAGAAAAAGTTGAGGCAACACTTGCATCTCCAGTAGTAGCTACATTCATAACTTTAAGTGTAGCGTTCATTTTAGCTTCGGACATTGGTGTCCATTTTTTTAATTGCGCTAATTCAGTTCGAGTGTTATTAGAAGTACCATGTGTATTTCCAGCATTAGGTGTTTTAAAAACAACCCAATTGTTTTTATCATCATTTGCAGTAAAAAAGAAATTCTTATTCTCAAAATTTACAGCTTGACCCGCATTGGAACCATCTCCTAAGATTAAATTCCAATGTTGGAAAAATGGTATGATATCATTAGCATACCTTACTATATTGTCTGTTTTATTAATATCTTTTTTGGTTGTATTCTTACATGAAAAAAATAGTATCAATAAAATTAAGCTTACACAAATCTGTTTGGCCATCGAAAAATTTTTTAAAAAATAGTTACTTGAATTAATAACAGAAAACTGCTTGTAAAGGTGTAAAAAGTAATTTTGTTTTCATAATATAGTTTTAATTTGATTTATAATACTTCACATAAGAAATACTTCTAAGTCCGTTATAATTGAATAAT
>JABAZK010000163.1 GCA_018608485.1 Flavobacteriaceae bacterium
ATATAATTTCTTGGTTTTTTAACAACAATACTGATTTTGATATTTTAGATGATGTACCGCAAAGGGATTATTCATCTATTTTAAATAAAGTGATACCCCTAAGAGATTTTGTGTTAGAACATCAGCCAGATGTTTCAGAGTCAGAAATTTTATTTTGGAAAGAATTTGTTTTATGGTCTTTGGTAGAATTTGAAAAACTTAGTAAGTTTAGGTATGCTGAGGGAACCCAATTTAAAGACCCTTACGGAAATTTTATAAGTGGATTAAAATAGATAATTAACGACCCCTTCTTCTTCCCATTCTATTATTTCGCATCTCAATCATTTTTTTACGAATGTTTGAGGCATATTCTTTTTTTGTAATACTTACTCCTTTATCCGGAGCAATAATATTTATTTTCTCTTTAGGATTTAAAATTAATTCTGAGCATAATAAAGTTGTGTTTCCTGCACTAACTTCTAAAATTAACCCAGGAAGGCCCCAGTATTCAGCTGGTCCTTGGGCAACGGGTATTTGTGGTGTATACCATGCTTCAATAACTATCAAAGGTTCTTCCTTTTTTTCATCTTCAGAATTTTGTCTAAGATCACTCCAAGAAAAATCAAACCAACTTAATTCTGATTTTGGAATCATCGCAGCAGCTTTATAGCAAGTATAATTTCCAATTTTTTTTGTTTCGGTTCCCAAACTCCATTCAATTTTTAATAAATCATCTTTCACTAAAAATCGTTTACCATAAAACTCTTGACTTTGAATTAATTTATCATTTTTAATATTTTTGTGTAAATCCCCTCTAGAAAAATATCCTCCCCATGAATCTGTAGCTCCTGAGATTGCATCAATTTTGTCTTCTTCTAAAAAAATAGATTCTTGCATATTGAAACTCAATATATATTTTTTTTCCAATCTGTTTTTGAGACGATTCTGTATTTGTTTTTTTTGTGCTTCACTCATTCTAGCACCCCAATTTCCTAATTCCATTTTTGATTTAGAGAAATAATAAGCCTTGCCTTGAAACTTTTGAGGAAATGTTTGTGAAGTAAATAAAACTAATGATAAAAGAATGATTTTTTTTAAAAAAGATAGTTTCATTGTTTTCAATTTAGTATGGTTAGTTAATCAAATCTAATAAAAGATTAAACACACTTTTTCTTTTTAGGAAAACATTAACAACGGAATGAACTAGAAATTAATTTTGTAAGAAACTAATTTTCAATTATGTATACTTATTTTTGATATAAGAAAGAGATATCCTATTTTACTGAGAAAGCTTTGTAGTCTGGGTTGCATGAACAAAATTTTAGAAAAATGAGCATTATTTTGATATATATACTATTAATACCTTTTTTAAAAATTATATCATTTATTCTTTAACAAAATAGTTCCAAAAATATCAGCATCTATCCAACCTTGATTTTTATTATCACCTTTTACGAAGACAGAACCAATAAAGTTTTCTCTAAATTTACTTCGATCATTGTCACAATAAGCAATCGCAAATCCAATTTTTTTCTTTGATTTTAATCTTAATGCTGTTTGATCTCCATCAAATGAGTATGTGTTTGGATAAAGTGAAATTTTGAACTCCCAAACATATGTATCCTTTTTTGTCATGGTTTTTTTTGATACAATGTGATTATTAAAAAGCCTGGGAGAATTTATTGAGTCTAAATCTACTACATCTCCGTTAAGGCCTATATGGTAGGCAAAAGCATTATGATTAAATTGGTGATTTCCTCCACTATTATCTTCATCTATGAAAATTTCAACACAGTCATCATCCCACCATCTTTCGAGGGGATTTTTTATTTTATCCATTAAAATATCATCTTTAATTTCTGCCAATACATACAATGCGTCATCAGACCAAGAAAGTTTATAGCGACCAGAAAAATCTGACGAATCTATTGGTTTACCTAACCATAAATAGTTTATAGGAAGCCATGAAGAGTTTTTCCAAGTTTTTTCATCACCAATACCATCTATAGCAATTGAATCTATATTTTTTAAAACCGTGTGTAATTGATGATTTATTTTTTGATTTTTAAATAGCGGGTTTTTTTGAATGTTGTTTTTACAGTTAATAAAAAAAGAAAAAAAAGTAAATAGTAGGACGGTTTTATATAATTTCATAGTTATTTTTTTATAATTCCAGTAGGAAAAGATACCATACTTTCATGTCCATTTTCTCCAATAGCTGCAATTCCAAAAAAATAATTATCAACAACTATTCCATCTAAAGTAAATTCTGATATATTTTCAACATATTTAAAATGATCCCAAGTGGGTGATGTAGTATCTCTCCAATAAATTTTATATCCTTTAGCCCCTTTAACTTTATCCCATGAAAATTTGACAGCTGGTTCTACAATACCACCAATTTTAACATTTTTTGGTGCTTGCGGAGCCCACGCTATACTAGCTAAATTAATAGCATTAACAGCAGTTAGTTTACGAGCATACTCAAAATTTACAAATTTTAATTTGTCTCCATATTCAATATTATTTTCTTTTCTAATATCTTGATGTTGTTGTGTGTAATTTTCATGCATTTCCATTATTCTAATCCCTGCAAAACCTAAATCGTTAAAAGGCCTATGATGGCCACCTCTCCCAAAACGATCAAGTCTGTATATCATTTTAGGATTCATCTCAGGCATGTAGGTTTTGGTAGTTTTGTATACGAAACGTGCTAGTTGTCTAGAAATACCATCCACTTCTCCTCCATAAAAACGTCTAGATTTGCGTTGTTTTTCTGTTTCTGTTATAGGTGTTGGTTCAGAAAATATTCTAAAAGATCTGTTATCTATGACACCATCAACTCCTTTAATATTTCCAATCATGTCATTATTCATAATTCCGATAATTTCCCAATCATTTTCTTTAGCATATGCTGCCAAACCTTTACCTCCAAATAACCCTTGTTCTTCACCAGATAAGCCTACATAAATGATGCTATTTTCAAAACTATAATTAGATAATACTCTTGCTGCTTCTATAGTACCAGCCATGCCAGAAGCATTATCATTTGCTCCTGGTGAATCTGAGGTGTAATCGTTAGAGTTAGATACCCTTGAGTCTATATCACCGCTCATAATAATGTATCTATTGGGGTATTTTGTTCCTTTTTGAATTGCAACTACATTCACAATCATTACATCATAAACAATTCTTTGATTATTTTTTTTAACCCAATTTTTTTGATAAAAAACATCTAAACAATTATTACACACTTGCGATATTTTATCAAATTCAGATTTAATCCATCTTCTTGCTGCTCCAATTCCTCTGGAATTTGAAATAGTATCACTTAAAGTGTGTCTTGTGCCAAAATTAGCTAATCGAGTAATATCTTTTTGGATTCTTTTTGTACTGATATTATCAATAATATCATACATTCTAGTGTCTGTTTGAGAATGACAAATAACGCTAAGTAGAAGTATTGTTAGAAAAATAATTTTTTTCATGCTTAATTATTTGATTTTTTTTAAAGATACAATTTTGATGAGAATTAAAATCAATGGTTTTTAATCACTAAAATTTATTCTCCAACTATTGCAATTTTTTTTCCGTCTGGACTTACAGAAATTCTTGAAATGTTTTTTAGGTTAAGTTGCTCTTTATTTACATTTTTATACCAAACAGTTTTTTTTGAGATGGTAAGTTGTACTATTTGATTTTTTTTAGCGAGTAAAACAATCTCTTTTGTTAGCCAACATATATCCTCATAATTTCCGTCTAATAAAGTAATTGTATCGATGCTTAACGTTGAAGTATTAACCGCTAAAATTTCCCAATTTATTTTTTTTTTACTTATAAAACTAATCAAGTTTGTATTAGGAATTTTGTGAAGAGAGCGACCAATATTTTTTTCAAGAATATTATTTGAGTTATTATTTAAGTCACTTTTGACTAATTCTAGTGCATTTTCTCCTATCACAGCAGAAAACAATACATGATCATTGTACCACAAAGGGTAGGCTACTTTTAAATTTGGAATAATTTCTTCAGATACCCCTGAATTAATATTGTATTTGTATAATCTTTGTAGGCCAGAATTATCTAAACGAACCGCTGAAATGTCTTTTGAGTTTGGTATTCGTTGAGGTGAGTATTCACCACCATTTTTGGTATAATTAATAAATTTTTTTTCACCTGTATCTATAGTGTATTTTACAATGTCTGTTTGACCATCTCTTGAGGAGGCAAACAGGAGTGTATTATTGTCATAAAAATGGGGTTGATTGTCATAGCCTTCATTATTAGATATATTTAATTTATTATTTAATTCATAACCATCCGTGGTTTTTGTAATATCAAACAAATAAACTTCTGTGTTATTTTGTGAAATAATCGAAGAAACAATAAAAAAGAAAATGAGTGATACTTTATTCATTCGAATACGTTTCATGATCCAAATACATAATATAATTAGGATTTGAATGGGTTTCTGATACTCTAAAATTAGCTTCTCCAACAATCATAAATCCCATTTTTTTATAAAATTTAATTGCTCTATAGTTTTCAATCCAAACTTCAATCCAAATTCCTTGTTGGTTATTTTTTTTGGTAAGTTCAGAATTAAAATTCATGAGTTGAGTTCCCAAATGTAATCCATAAAATTCTTCTAATAAGTACAAGCGCTCCATTTTGGTAATAGTATTTTCTGTGATGTGTATAGAAGGAGTATTAAATATTATTTTAGAAAAACCAGCAATTTTATTATGGTGATATATCAAGTAATATTTAAAAGCAGGATTCGCTATTTCTTTTTTGAAATTATGAACGCTAAAATTAGCCTCTATATAAGTTTTAATATCCTTTTCTGGAGAACTGTGTCCGTGAGCAGGTAAAAAAGCTTCTACACTTAAAGAAGCTAATAAGTTTACATCATTGATAGTTGCTTTCTTAATACTCGTCATTTGGTTTCGTATCATAAATCACTCAAAAATAAAATTAAATACGAGACTTTCATAAAAAAACCTCTTTGAAAAAATCAAAGAGGTTCTACTTAATTAAAAAGTAATAACTTTATTTTATCAGTTCGTAACTACGTTTGATAAAGTTTGTAAGATCTTCACCATGAAGTAAATTTTGAGATAATTTCGCTAAATCAAAAGATTGAGAAATCAAACGATCTCTTTTCTTAGATGTTTTAGTTCGTAAAATTTCACCTATAAGTTCATGATTGGTATTTACCACTAAATTGTACATTTCTGGTAAATTACCCATTCCCATCATTCCACCACCACCAGAGGCACTCATTTCTTTCATTCTTCTCATAAATTCAGGTACGGTAATTATAAAAGGAGAAGCATTAGAGTCCATGGCCTCTAATTGAACAGTATATGTTTGTTTTGGAACAACATTTTCAATCATAGGCTTTAAAGATTCTTTCTCTTCATCTGATAATTTAGAGATAACAGTATCCTCTTTTTTGATTAGATTATCTATATGATCTGCATCTACTCTAGTAAACTTAACTTTTTCATTAGAAGTCTCAAGTTTTTGCATCAAGTGAGAGATAATAGGTGAGTCTAGCAATAAAACTTCGTATCCTTTCTCTTTAGCTGAGTGAATGTAACTATGTTGAGCATCTTTATTAGCCGCATACAGTATAATGTGATTTCCATCTTTATCAGTTTGAGCATCTTTTGTTTTTTCGATAAATTCATTGAAAGTGTAAAATGCGTTATCAACAGTTGGGTATAAAGCAAATTTTTGAGCTTTATCAAAAAACTTATCCTCGGATAACATACCGTATTCAATAATAACCTTTATGTCATTCCACTTAGATTCAAAATCTTCACGATTATTCTTAAAAAGAGAAGCCAATTTATCACCTACTTTTTTTGTGATATAACCAGAAATCTTTTTAACAGCACCATCTGCTTGCAAGTAAGAACGAGATACATTCAAAGGAATATCTGGGGAATCTATAACACCTTTTAACATTTGTAAAAAGTCAGGAACAATTCCCTCTACATTATCAGTTACAAAAACTTGATTTTGGTATAACTGAATTTTATCCTTTTGCATATCCATACTTGGACTTAACTTAGGAAAGAATAAAATTCCAGTTAGATTAAAGGGATAATCTACATTAAGATGAATATGAAACAATGATTCTTCAAATTGCATTGGATATAATTCCCTGTAGAAGTTTGTGTAATCTTCAGCTTCGAGATCTGCTGGTTTTTTTGTCCAAGCAGGGTCTGTATTGTTAATTATTTTATCTACCGTAATTTGTTTGTGAGGTTCAGTAGTTTCTTTACCATCTTTATCCTTAGTTGTCTTTGGAGTAAATTCTGGATCATTAATTTTTTCAGTTCCAAATTTAATTGGCACTTGGTTAAATCTGTTGTATTTATTTAATAATTCAGAAATTTTTGACTCCTCTAAGAATTCTTTAGAATCTTCAGCTATGTGTAAAATAATTTCTGTTCCTCTGTCAGCTTTTTCATGTTCCACCAAAGTATATTCTGGAGAACCATCACAAGTCCAATGAGCAGCAGATTCATCTTTAAAAGATTTTGTGATAATTTCAACTTTATCAGCCACCATAAAAGCGGAATAGAAACCAAGACCAAAATGACCAATTATACCAGCTTCGTTATCTTTATACTTATCTAAAAACTCCTCAGCTCCAGAGAATGCGATTTGATTGATGTATTTCTCTACTTCATCGGCAGTCATCCCTAAACCCTTATCTTTAATGGTAAGTGTATTGGCTTTTTTATCTAGAATGATTTCAATTTTAGCGTCTCCTAACTCAGTTTTAGCCTCACCTATAGAAATGAGATGTTTCAATTTAGAGGTAGCATCTGTTCCGTTCGATATTAGTTCACGTAAAAATATTTCGTGATCAGAATACAAGAATTTTTTGATTAATGGAAAAATATTTTCTACTGATACATTAATATTCCCTTTGCTCATAATTTTTATAATTTAATAAATGATTTATATTTTAATTGTCAAAAAAAATACCAAAGATAATTATGTGACAAGATGACATAAAATCATCTAATAAAGGTCATTTTCTATAGATAGCTATTTTTGTTATCTTTATATATAACTTCAAAACAATAAACTACTGTATGTATAATTCAAAAATTACTGGGTTAGGTTATTTTGTGCCCGAAAATGTGGTAACAAATGATGACCTAAAAGAATGGATGGAAACAAGTGATGAATGGATTCAGGAAAGAACAGGAATTAAAGAAAGAAGATGGATAGATCCAACAACAGGAGAAACTACTTCAACTATGGCTGTAAAAGCCGCTAAAATTGCCATCAAGAGAGCTAATTTAACAAAAGATGATATAGATTTTATCGTTTTTGCTACGTTGAGTCCAGATATGTATTTTCCAGGAGGAGGTGTTAGAGTTCAAGATATGTTAGATATGCCAACTATTGGAGCCTTAGATGTTAGAAACCAATGCTCAGGATTTATTTATTCATTGTCAGTTGCCGATCAGTTTATAAAAACAGGGATGTATAAAAATATTCTTGTAATTGGTGCTGAAAATCATTCTGGTGGTCTTGAACGATCAACTAGAGGTAGAAATGTAACCGTTATTTTTGGTGATGGAGCAGGTGCAGCTGTCTTGTCAAGGTGTGATGAAGAAGGAAAAGGAATTTTATCGTCTCATCTTCATTCAGAAGGAAAGCACGCCAAAGAATTGGCATTAGAGGGGCCATCAACAGGTAGATGGGTTCCAGAAATTATTGCAGAGAATAATCCTGATGATCAATCGTATTTTCCATATATGAACGGACAATTTGTCTTTAAACACGCCGTGGTTAGATTCTCTGAAGCTATTGTAGAGGCTTTAAAAGCTAATAATTTAGAAAAAGAGGATATAAATATGCTTATTCCTCATCAGGCCAATTTGAGGATTGCACAGTTTATCCAGAGAAAATTTCAATTAAGTGATAATCAGGTTTATAACAATATTATGAAATACGGTAATACAACAGCAGCTTCAGTGATTATTGCACTTACGGAAGCATGGGAAAAGGGTAAAATTAATGATGGTGATTTAGTTGTATTAGCTGCTTTTGGTAGTGGATTCACTTGGGGAAGTGTTGTAATTAGATGGTAGATCTCATATTTTAAATAAAAAACAAATTGAAACTAAATTAGCTTGTACTTTGTTATTCCCAAACAATATTAATTTATTATAAGAATGAAAAATAGATTTATTAGAGTTACTATTGTTACATGTATTGTTTATGGTTTCTATGTGTTTTTTTTTACTGAAAATGTTGAAGACGTTTCTTTTAAAAACGTTAATTTAATTCAAATTAATTCTGTAGATAGTAGTAAGATTAGTAAAATCAATGAAAAAGATACGTTAAACTTTATTCAAAAAAAGTAACTATTTTATTATTTTGAAGAGAAAACCCTTCCTGTTTCAGCAAGAGATACATTTTTAAAAACTTCTTGCGCCTCCTTTTTGAACAAAGAAACTTCTTTATATCTACTAGAGTAGTGTCCAAGCACTAATTTTTTAACATTAGCTTTTTTTGCTATTGTAGCTGCTTGTTTAGCAGTAGAATGCCCTGTTTTTGAAGCTAAATCTTCTTTATCAGTCAAAAATGTAGATTCGTGGTATAACAAATCAGCACCTTCAATCATTTCAATTATAGTTGGTTTGTAAGAAGTATCGCTACAGTATGCGTAGCTGAGTGGTTTCTCAGGATTATAAGTTAGTTCTGAGTTTTCAATAACATCTCCTGAATCAAGTTTAAAATCTTTACCGGCTTTTAAATTATTATAATCACAGATGTCTATCTCTTTAAACTTTTTTACAGCGGATATATTTATTTTCCTTGATTTTTCTTTTTCTTTAAAGAGAAATCCATTTGTGTATACTCTGTGATTTAACGGAATAGTATAAACTTTAACTTTTTCATCTTCAAAAATTAGCTCACTTTCTGTTGAGTTTAACTCGTGAAAAATTATTTTATATTTCACATATGATTTTGAGTGTTTTAATTGTATGTTAATGACTTCTTTTATACCCTTAGGACCATAAATATGGAGCTCTTTTTCTCTATTTAGAATCCCAAATGTTGAAATAAGACCTATTAGGCCAAAGAAATGATCTCCATGAAGATGAGATATGAAAATAGTGTTAATTTTAGAAAATCCAACTTTATTTAGTCTCATTTGTCGTTGGGTTCCTTCACCACAATCAATCAAAAAATGACGAGAATTAATTTCTAAGTATTGAGCAGTAGGATGTGCATTAACTCTTGGAGTTGCAGAATGACAGCCCAAAATGGTTAATTTATAACCCATTTATTCTTGATTTTTTAGTGTTTAATAAGTACTTCATTAAAGTAGTGAGGTTAATTAAAAATACATTTGGGAGTATGATCGGGTAAACTATTTAAATAAATCTCTTTCTATAGCTTCCATTTCTAAAATATCTTCTGCTTCTCCAAGTGTTGGAGTTATATTTAAGAGTTCTGGAATTTTATCGATATCTATCCCATTCTTAACGACAATAAAAGATTTATTATTTATTTTTTGAATTTTAGCAACCTCTAAAAAAAATGAAATATTTTTCTTCCTTATGTTAAAGTCTTCTGAAAGGATAACTATTATATGATTGGAATTAATTTCGCCAAATCTTTTTTCGAATTCAATAAATGATGATTCTTGAAGTTTAATCAAATTATACTGATTCTTTTCTAAAACTTCCATTATCTTTTTATTTGTTGAGCCAGTAAATAAATTACAGCCATTCTGACTGCAACTCCATTCTCAACTTGATTTAAAATAATTGATTGGTTTGAATCAGCTACTTCACTTGTGATCTCAACCCCTCTATTTATTGGTCCTGGATGCATTATGGTAATTTTTTTTCCAAGATTGTCAAGAATTTCATTATTAATTCCAAATAGTTGGGTGTATTCTCTAGTTGAGGGAAAATATTTAACATCCATTCTTTCGTGTTGAACTCTCAGTACATTTGCAACATCGCACCATTCAAGGGCTTTTTGGATATTGGTTTCTACCTTAACACCTAGACTTTCTATATGTTTTGGAATGAGAGTAGTTGGGCCACACACTTTTACCTCTGCTCCCTGAAGTTTTAATGCAAAAATATTTGATAGAGCTACTCTAGAATGAAGAACATCTCCAACAATTACAATTTTTTTACCTTTTATACTTCCCAATTTTTCTTTGATTGAATAGCTATCTAATAGGGCTTGTGTTGGGTGCTCGTGAGTTCCATCTCCAGCGTTAATTATTTTTGCATCAATATGTTTTGATAAAAATACTCCAGCTCCAACATTTGGGTGCCTCATAACTACAATATCTACTTTCATTGCTAAGATATTGTTAACGGTATCTATTAAAGTTTCTCCCTTTTTTAAAGAAGATTGACTTGCTGAGAAATTAATAATGTCAGATGAAAGCCTTTTTTCTGCCAATTCAAATGATAATTTTGTTCTGGTACTATTTTCAAAAAATAAATTAGCAATTGTAATGTCTCTAAGTGAGGGTACTTTTTTAATAGGTCTATTGATAACCTCTTTAAAATGATTTGCAGTTTCAAAAATCAGGTCGATGTCATTCTTGTTCAGGTATTTAATTCCCAATAAATGTTCTACACTTAACTGCTTCATAATTATTTATTCTCTAGGTAAATACCGTCTTTAGTATGTGATTCTTTCCAATGTACAATTACTTTTTCTTTATCTATTGCGTCAACTTGTCTTCCTTTATAGTTAGGTTGAATAGGTAAATGCCTACTGAATCTTCTATCTATTAAAACCAAAAGTTCAATATTTTTTGGTCTACCATAAGATTGTATCGCAGTTAAACCAGCTCTGACGCTTCTTCCGGAAAATAAAACATCATCTATTAAAACAACATTTTTATTTTCAATCAAAAAATCTATTTGAGTATCGGTAGCTTCTAGTGGTTCATCTCTTCTTCTAAAGTCATCTCTGTAAAAAGTGATATCTAATAACCCTAGGGGTATGTTTTTTACATGGTAATCATTTGTTAGAATACTAGCCAATCTTTTTGCTAAGAAACTCCCTCTAGGTTGAAGGCCAATTAGTGCTGTATTTGAAAAATCATTGTGGTTTTCAATTAACTGACAAGCTAATCGATGGAGTATTATTTCTATTTCTTTTGAGTTTAGTAAAACTTTTTTGCTCATGAGAAATGTGCCAATTTAGCCATTAGACGCTAAACTTTAACAAAAGTAGTATAAAATATACGATAAGCAAAATTTAAAGCCTCAAATCAAATCTAGTAGGTATTCTAGATTGTTAATTAAATTGTTGAAAACAAAAGTTGACTTTTACACATAAAGATGTAATGAATGTTAAATTTAAATTATAATTCAAATCCTTAATGCGTATGTCATTGTCTAAGTTTGAATCAATGCTAAAAACAAATAGCATTTATTTTTTTGATTTGGTAGAGTTTGAAGAAATTATTGTTCACTACCTAGATACAGGAAAGCACTCCCTAGCTAAAAAAGCCGTGAAACTTGGCTTAGAACAGCATCCAACATCCGTTGATTTAAAATTACTTGAAATAGAGATTTTAATCTTTGATAATAAATTAGAAAAAGCTTCACTGAAATTGAGAAGAATAGAGTTGCTAGCTCCTGATAATGAAGAGGTTTATATTCAAAAAGCAACGATACTTTCAAAAAATGGAAGTCATGAAGAAGCTATAAAAAATTTAAAGGTAGCTCTAATACACTCTGTAGAGAAAGCCGATGTTTGGTCTTTGATGGGAATGGAATATCTCTATTTAGATGATTTTGAAAAGGCTAGATTAAATTTTGCTAAATGTATAGATGTAGATTTTGAGGACTATTCTTCATTGTATAACGTTGTCTATTGTTTTGATATGGAGAAAAATCATGACAAAGCAATTGTTTTTTTAAATAAATATTTAGATAAAAATCCTTATAGCGAAGTTGCTTGGCATCAATTAGGTCGTCAATATTTTGTGCTTGACAGATTTTCTGAGGCTCTTACATGTTTTGACTATGCCGTTTTAATTGATGAGTCTTTTATTGGAGGTTATTTAGAAAAAGCTAAAACCTATGAACAATTAGGTAACTATGAGGATTCAATTAAAAACTACATGCTAACTCTTGAATTAGACGACCCAACTGCTTTTGCTTATGTTCGAATTGGTGAATGTTACCGTAAGATAGGGGATTTAGAGTCTGCTATCCGCTTTTATAAAAAATCTGTGCATGAAGATCCTTTTTTAGATAAAGGATGGATATTGTTAACGGAAGCTTATTACAATCAAAAAGACTATCAAAAAGCACTGTATTACATTGTTAAAGCATTGAAAATTGATGATTATAATACTTTTTACTGGAGAAAATATTCAGATATAAATATCAAATTAAATTCTTTTGAGGAGGGAATAAAAGGGCTTGAGAAATGTATAGAATTAAATGATTGCTCTTTAGAAATTTATACTGCCTTATCAGATGTATTAGTATATGTTGGAGATTTAAATGATGCAGTAAAGATTTTATTTTCAGCACAAAAGCATTATAGCGATAGTTCTGAAATTGAATATAGACTTTCAGGACTTTTTATGACTTTATTTAAAAAAGACGATGCGCTCAATCATTTAATTAAGGGTATGAAAATAAATTATGGTCAGCATATTATAATTAAGGAGCTTTTCCCGCTGGTATTTCAGAATCCTGACGTACAAAAATTATTACTTAATTATAAAAAAGCAACAGAATAGTTCTTCCATAACAATCTTCTTATATTATTAAAACTATAAATATATTTGGTTTTTTATTTGGGACTTTAGTTTCTCTATTTCAACTATATTCGTTGGTGTAAATAAATTAAGTATGAAAAGATCGTTAAAAGAGTATGTTGTTATTTCCCTCAAAGGAATGGCTATGGGAGCAGCAGATGTAGTCCCGGGAGTTTCTGGTGGAACAATTGCGTTTATCTCAGGAATTTATGAAGAACTACTAAATTCTATCAGTAGTTTTAATTTCAGTTTAATAAATGTTTTTAAAAATGAGGGTTTTAAGTCTGTTTGGATTAAGGTAAACGGTAATTTTTTAGTATCTCTTTTTGTTGGAATTTTAATTAGTGTACTATCACTGGCCAAATTAATAGAATCGATGTTGGAAAATCATCCAATAGTAATTTGGTCTTTTTTCTTTGGCTTGGTGTTAGCCAGTATAATTTATATAGGTAAGCAAATTAACAAATGGACCAAGGGTAGTGTTTTATGCTTAATTCTTGGAGCCTTATTGGCTTTCTATATTACTACATTAAATCCAATGGTATCAGCAAATTCTTCACCTTGGTTTTTGTTTTTCGCAGGAATGATAGCAATTTGTGCAATGATTTTACCTGGAATTTCAGGTTCTTTTATTTTGGTTCTTCTTGGGGCTTATAAGCCCGTATTAAATGCACTAAATACGAAAGACTTTGTGAGTATTATTATTTTTTTAGTTGGTGCTATATTAGGATTATTGTCATTTTCAAGAATTTTAAAGTGGTTATTTTCAACATATAAAAATTATACGTTATCAACTTTAACAGGTTTTATTATAGGTTCTTTGAATAAAATTTGGCCATGGAAAGAAACTATCTCATGGAGAACTAATTCAAAAGGAATCGAGGTTCCATTCAATACAGCCAGTGTTTCTCCTTTTTCATTTGAGGGAGATAATCAATTATTAATATCCATTTTTTTGATGTTAATTGGTTTTGGATTAATTATACTGTTAGAAAAATTAGCCATTAAAAAAGACTAATGCATAAAGAAAGAACTTTTAAAGATAAATTAACTCTTTTTTTTAAAGGCTTACTTATGGGTGCCGCTAATAAAGTTCCTGGGGTTTCAGGAGGAACAGTATCATTTGTTTTAGGGTTTTACGAAGAATTAATTTATTCTTTTCAAAAAATAAATCTCAAAGCTCTAAAATTGCTTTTAAATGGCAGGTTTAATAGTTTTTTCAAATACACAAATTCACAATTTATATTGATCATAATTTCTGGAAGTATTTTCAGTTATTTTACGATCTCTTTGATTTTAGATTTTTTTCTCAGAAATTATGAACTGTATGTATGGAGTTGGTTTTTTGGAATGATTTTAGGGTCTATATACTATATAGCTAAAGACTTTGAAGATTGGAATTTTAAAAGTTTTAGTTTTTTAATCCTAGGGGCAATCTTGGGTTTGTCAATAAGTTTTTTGACTCCAGCTGGAGAAAACAATAACTTATGGTTTGTTTTTTTATGCGGTATAATTGGAGTTTCAGGAATGACTCTTCCCGGTCTTTCGGGTTCTTTCATTCTTATTTTACTTGGAAATTATGTATTGTTGTTAGTAGATTCAGTAAATATTTTATCAAGTGTTTTGAAAGATATAATTACTTTAAATTTTGATTTTATACACAATCCTGTTAAAATTTATTATCTAAAAATTATTGGAGTATTTACATTAGGTTCAGCATTTGGATTGGTTACACTGTCTCACGCTTTAGGGTATGCTTTAAAAAGATGGCACCAAATTATAACAGCAATTATTATAGGATTTATAACTGGTTCCTTAGGAATAGTTTGGCCATGGAAAGAAAAGATTTTTAAATCTGAAAATGGACAAATTTTATTGGATAATAGTGGTGATATGATCATTGAAAATTACCACAGATTTATCCCAAACATTAATGACTTCAGTACATGGTTGGCTATCATGTATGTTTTAATTGGAATAAGCTTAATATTAGCGATAGATTATTATGGAAGATCAAGAAAGATTAAATAACATATTTTTTGGATTAATAGGAAAGAATATATCATACTCTTTCTCTAAAACTTATTTTTCAAAAAAGTTTAAAAATCTACAATTATCAAATTCTGAATATTTAAATTTTGATCTCAAAAGGATTGAAGATTTTTCTGCCATTATTTATAAATTTAAGGGGTCTTTAAGAGGGTTAAACGTAACCATTCCGTATAAATTGTCAATTTTTAATTATGTAGATCATGTAGATGAAACTGCAAAAAAAGTAGGGGCAATTAATACTATTAAATTTTCTAATAATGGGAGCCTTATTGGATATAATACAGATGTTTTTGGATTTGAAAATTCATTAACACCTATTTTGAAAAAGCATCACAATAAAGCTCTGATACTTGGAACAGGTGGGGCATCTAAAGCTGTTTCATATGTTTTTGAAAAATTAAATATTGAATATTTTAAAGTTTCTAGAAATCCTAAAGATGCTCTTCAAATATCCTATGAAGACATTACAAATGATTTATTAAATAAGTATACAATCATAGTTAATTGTTCACCTGTTGGAACATTCCCAAATATAAATGACAAACCTAATATTCCTTACCATTTTTTGACAGATAAACATTTATTATATGATTTAATATACAATCCAACAGAAACAGCATTCCTGAAAGAAGGAAAAAAACAACTTACTCAAATAAAAAACGGGTATGAAATGCTTGAACTTCAGGCAGAAGAATCATGGAGAATATGGAATAATTAGTTTTTCAATCAGTTTGATATTTTTTTGTTGTTTTAGAATACATCGTTATCTTTAGGCATATTATTTAGGAACCTTAAACATTGTATATATGTTAGAATCAAAAGATGATAAAATTAAATCATCAGAAAATAAAGAGCCAATTGCAAAGTCATCAAAGACAAAAAATAAAAAAAACACTAATACTAAAGAGTCTGTTAAAAAACCTGTAGTAAATGAAAAACTTACAGACCCTACTGAGTTAGATAATGTATCTGATCAAAAGGACGAAATGGTAGTTGAAGAATCAGTAGACTCAGCTAAAGCTATTAAAGAAGATTCTGATTCCAAAGAAGAAATCGTAAATACCCAAGATACTTCGGGGATAGATAATGAAGAGAATAAGTTAGAAGATGTAGCAAAAGAAGATGTGGCTAAAGAAGATCTAGAAAAAGAAAAACCTGCTCTAGAGGAGGTGATTATAGCATATGATAAATTATCACTTGAAGAATTAGCTGATTCACTTGAAAAGCTCTTAGAAACTCAGAAAGTACAGCATATTAAATCAACTGTAGAGGCAATTAAAAGTGCCTTTAATATTAAGTTTGGATCACTTTTAGCGGAAAAAAAAGAAGCTTTTTTAGCTGAGGGTGGTAATACTATAGATTTTCAATATTCTAGTCCTGTTAAGTCTAGATATAATAAACTACTTTCTGTTTACAAGAAAGACAGAGATGCATACTATTCTAATTTAGAAAAACAATTAAAAGAGAATTTAGAGAAGAGACTTCAGTTAATTGAAGAATTGAAATCATTGATAGAAAATGCTGATACAAAAACTATGTATAAATCTTTTAGAGATATACAGAGTACTTGGAGAGCTATTGGACCAGTTCCAAAAACTAAATATAATGACACTTGGAAAATATTTCATCACCATGTAGAACGTTTTTATGACTTACTTCATTTGAGTAATGATTTTAGAGATTTAGATTTTAAAAACAACTTAGAGGAGAAATTAAAATTAATTCAAAAAGCAGAGGATTTAGCTGAAATTGAAGATGTAAATGTAGCATTCAAAGAATTACAAAAACTTCATAAGCGATGGAAAGAAGATGTTGGGCCAGTTGCAAGAGAAATGAGAGATGAAGTGTGGGAAAAATTTAGTGCTGCTACCAAAATAATTCATGACAAAAGACATGGCCATTTCAGGGATATGAAATCTCAATATGGTGCTATTATTGAAGCAAAAATGTTAGTGATTGACGAAATATTAAATTTTGATTCTTCTCAAAACAAAACTCATAATGATTGGCAGAAAAGTATAAAATCTATTGAACTGTTAAGAAAAAAATATTTTGATGCAGGAAAATTGCCATACTCAAAAAGTGAAACTATATGGTTAAAGTTTAAGGATGCTACCAAGCAGTTTAATCAAGAGAAAAATAAATTTTATAAACAAGAGAAAAAGTCACAACAACACAATTTGCAAGAAAAACTTGATTTGATAAAGTTAGCTGAATCTCTTAAGGATAGTGAGGAATGGGAGACTACAACTAATACTTTCAAGAAAATTCAATCTGATTGGAAAAAAGTAGGTCATGTACCCAGAAAATTTTCTGATGACTTATGGAAAAAATTTAAAGCAGCTTGTAATCACTATTTTGATCGTTACCACAAACAAAAAAATACACTTAGCGATGAGGATAAAGAGATTTTAGATAAAAAAGAAGCATTTTTTCAAAGTCTAAAACCAGAAGATTATTCAACTAAAGCCGCTGTTACTAAATTAATGAAGGAGTGGAATCAGTTTGGAGGTGCTTCAAGGAATTCTAGATCTGTTGATGTTAAATTTAATAAGTTTGTAGATCTTATTTTGTCTAAATTATCTATAAATAAAGATGAAATGGTGTTATTAAAATTTAAAAATGTTATAAATGGATATTTGGCAAAAAATGATACAAGAAAACTTAATTCAGAGGTTATTTTTATTAGAAAGAAAATTGATGAAGCAGTCCGAGAAATTCAGCAACTTGAAAATAATTTAAGTTTTTTCTCCAATGCCTCTGATGATAATCCTCTTGTGAAAAATGTTCATACTAATATTAATAATTTTAAGAAAAGTTTGAGTGTCTGGGAAAATAAACTTTCCTATTTGAGATCATTAGATTACTAACATCTAGTAAATTTTACATAAAAAAACTCGAACTGTATTACAGTTCGAGTTTTTTTATGTCTTAAGTATATTTTTAAGAAAAAAGGCTGTCAATTTTTTCTTTTTCTTCGGCCGCTAAACTCGCATCAATTAATATACGTCCGCTATGTTCGTCTATTGTGATTTTTTTCCTGTTAGCAATTTCTAGTTGAATTTGTGGTGGTATGGTAAAGAAAGACCCTCCAGAAGCTCCTCTCTCAATAGATACAACCGCTAATCCATTCTTTACTTTATTTCTTATTCTAGTGTAGGCATTTAACAAATGTGCATCTATAGATTCAGAAAATTCTTTTGATTTATCTAATAAAATTTTTTCTTCTTTTTCTGTTTCTTTTAGAATAGAGTCTAACTCTGCTTTTTTATGATCTAAATGAATTTGTTGCTTGTCTAACTTTTCTTTAGTTGAAGCTATGATTTCATTTTTTTGCTCAATTTTTACTTGAAATTCTTTGATTCTTTTCTCAGATAATTGAATTTCTAATTCTTGGTATTCTGTTTCTTTAGCTAAAGAGTCAAATTCTCTGTTGTTTCTAACATTTTTTTGTTGCTCTTCGTATTTTTTCATTAACGTATTAGATTCCTCAATCGCTATCTTTTTATTATTGATATCAGTTTCTAAATTCGTAACATCTTCAGATAAATTAGAAAGCCTAGTATTTAATCCTGTTACCTCATCTTGAAGATCTTCAACCTCTAAAGGTAATTCACCTCTAACATTTCTAATCTCGTCTATTCTAGAGTCTATTAATTGTAAGTCATAAAGTGCTCTTAACTTTTGTTCAACACTAACTTCTTTCTTCTTTGCCATGTTTATAAATAATAAATTGGATTCGTACTTTTTTCTGATAAAATGACTGCAAAACTAGTGAATTTTTTTGTAAGATACTCAACCAAAAGGTTTTTTGTAAACTGTTCACTTTCATAATGTCCTACATCTATCAGTAAGATTTTATCTTCAGCTTTAAAAAAATCATGGTACTTGAAATCAGCACTTATATACGCATCAGCTTTTTTATGAATTGCATCTGCTATGGCAAAGCTCCCCGACCCACCGAGAACAGCCACTTTTTTTATATGTTTTCCTGTTTTACTCGAAAAACGAATTCCATTAGTTTTAAAAGTTTTTTTAGTAAAGGTTAAAAAATCATCTTCAAGCATTGGTTTGGGCAAATCGCCAATCATTCCCATTCCAATAGTACTATCTTCTTTAGGAAGCAGTATGCTATAGTTTGTTAAACCTAACACCTCACACATTTTTGCACTTACACCAATTTTACTATTATCTAATGCTGTATGAGTGGCATAAATAGCAATATTATTTTGAATAGCTTTCATGACTACTCGTTCTACATAAGAGTTTCCATTAATTTTTTTTAACCCACTAAAAATTATTGGATGAAAGCTAATGATTAAGTTGCAATTTTTTTTAATAGCCTCATCAATAGTTTCTTCTAGAGTGTCTAATGTCACTAGAACTCCCTTTACTTCTGTAGTTTCATTACCTATTAATAAACCCACATTATCAAAATCTTCTGCCTGATTTAGTGGAGCTATTTTTTCTAGATAGTCACTTATGTTTTTTATGGTTATGCTCATTTTGTTTCTCAAGGTTGTTTCATTAAAATTGTCTATGTCTAAAGTAAAACTCTCTTACGAATCTAATTAAATAGAAATTCAACATTCTCAAAGTTACTATTTTAATTCAAAATTGTCTGAATTACCATGGTAACTTTTTTCAAATTAGTAGATAAAAAAAAGAAGAAAAATTTTGTTGTATTTTCGTGCTAATATCGCACTTTCAGGATTTTCATTAAAAATATATTTTGTGAGTTTATTTCGATTTTTATTGTTTCCTTTAACTCTCTTGTATGATTTTGTTACAAGAATTCGTAATTATTTTTATGATGTTGGTTTCTTTAAATCCAAGAGTTTCGACATTCCTGTCATTGCCGTTGGTAATTTGAGTGTTGGAGGAACAGGAAAAACACCACAAATAGAATATTTGATTAAACTTTTACAAAATGATACTAAAGTAGCTGTTTTAAGTAGGGGTTATAAAAGAAAAACCACCGGATTTGTTTTAATTAACGATGCTCATACTTCACAAGATGTTGGGGATGAGCCCCTTCAATTTTTTAAAAAATTCCCAAAAATATGTGTAGCAGTTGACGAAAATCGTGTAAACGGTATTCAAGAACTTCAGAAAAAATACCCACTTGATTTAGTTTTGTTAGATGATGCATTTCAGCACAGAAAAGTGAAGGCTAACTGTTATATTTTATTAACAAAATTTGATGATTTATATTCCGATGATTTTGTTTTACCTACTGGAAATTTAAGAGAAAGTAGAGGGGGGGCTAAAAGAGCTCATATTATTATAGTGACCAAATGTCCAATTGACCTGTCTTTAGCAAAAAAACAAGACATCAAGAAAAAATTAAAAGTAACATCAAAACAGCATGTCTTTTTTTCTACTATTAGTTATCATAACAAAACCTCAGGCAACCAAAATATACCATTGAAGACTTTGAGTGATTATGAAATAGTATTGCTTACTGGTATTGCCAATCCAACACCATTGGTTTCATTTTTAAAAGCAAAGGATAATAAAGTTCATCACTTAAAATATTCAGACCATCATCAATTTACTGCAAAAGAAATAGATGTTATCACAGCAAAGTATTCTTCAATAACCTCAGAAAAGAAAATACTTTTAACCACTGAAAAAGATTATATGAGATTATCTGACAAGATTTCTTCATTAAGTTATCTAAAGATGTCTACAAATTTTGAAGAGAATGATCACTTTGATACTTTAATCAGATCTTTTTTTAAAAAGCACCAATTTTAAGGTCTTTTTATGGTGTTCTAGCATTGAGATGAAATAAAAGTTATGGGAACCATCTTCTTCCTACTTTTGATTTTTAGGGAATTCAGCCATGACAGTTGTCCCTTTTTTTATGTCTTTCCAGTGTTTTTCTTCAAATTTTAATCCAATGACTCCACAGGTACTAACATGAGTTATTGGCTTGCTCCCATATTTATTTACAAAAGTATTGATTCCATGGTCATGACTAAAAATAATAGCTGAATCAAAACTGTTATCAAGAGCTTTTACAGTTTTTACTAAATAACCATCACTAAAGCTGTACAATTCTTTTTTAATTTTAAGATTTGAAAAAGGGTAATTAAAGTTTTGACAAAAAATAACGCTCGTATGAAGTGCTCTGTTGGCAACACTAGAAATAAAGACATCGGGCTTTTTAATTTTCTTAGATAAAAATTTAGACATTAAATGAGCATCTTTAATGCCTCTTTTTTTCAAGGGCCTGTCGATGTCTTCTATATTTGTATAATCCCATGAGGATTTAGCATGTCTAACAATGTATAATGTTTTCAAACAATTCTATTTTAGAATAGTAAATATAAAAATTAAGGTTCCAATCTTTCAATTTTCCATGAAAAATCTTCTTTTAACGTGTAAAGAATTCTGTCATGCATTCTATTGGGTCTACCTTGCCAAAATTCAATAGATATTGGTTTTACCATGAAACCACCCCAATGAGGAGGTCTTGTGATTTCTTTTCCTTCAAATTTTTCTTCAAACTTTTGAAGATTCTTCTCTAAAATATCTCTGGATTCTACAACCGTACTTTGGTTAGAGGCCCAAGCACCAAGTTTACTTCCTGTTGGTCTGGATTCAAAATATCCATCTGATAAATTTTCCGGTAATTTTTCAGCTTTGCCTTTTATGATAATTTGTTGTTCTAGAGCTTGCCAAAAAAATGATAAACAGACTTGATTGTTTTCTTGAATAGCTTTTCCTTTTTCAGAATTATAATTAGTGTAAAAAATAAAACCCTCTTCAGTGTATTTCTTAAGAAGTACGATTCTACTTTTTGGATAACCATCTTTACCAATAGTACTAAGAGATACTGCATTTGTTTCTTCTATAGTATTTGATGCATCGGCATTTAAAAACCATTTTTGAAATAATTCTAGAGGATTTTCTGGACAATTACTTTCTAGTAACTCCTGTTTTTCATACGATTTTCTGTAGTTACTTAAATCTTTTGACATTCATTCATGTTTATATATAGTAAAAATACGAAGTCTTTTAAGACCCAAAAAAAATAATAATAAAAGATTTTAACGATTCGAAGATTTCTTTTGCCGAATTCCAGCATACAAAATGAGATAGCCTATTAAAACAATACTGTGAAATAATGTACTATTATTTATTAAATCTGATATACTTATTTTGGTTATTTGTACAAAGGAACCCGTAAATATTATTAAAAAAAAAAGCGAAAAATATTGTTCTCTTTTTCCTCTTTTAAAGTTGATAAAATTCATAATAAAAAAGAAAAATAAAATAGGGGCATAATTTCCAATTACTAATATAAAATCATCAATGTAAAAAGTAGCTAATACAAAACCAATAAGCTGAACATAGCTAATAATAGTCAATATATTGGCAACTTTACCCTTAGTAAATACTTTGATGGTATAGTTAAAAATACAGAAAGTTCCACCTGCAGCAAATATGTAGGTTAAGAGCTTTGGGTAATAACTTTGATCTAAAGGTTCAAAAAAACCATGATTTAATCCACCCATAAAAGCAGATAAGCCTATGAAAATTATAAAAAAGCCTAGATAGGTATCTGGAGATTTATTGGTTTTACCATTTCCTAATGATAATCCAGCAAGAAATAGACAAACTATGGAAAGTGCAAAATCTGATATCGAAACTAATTCTAATGCATTTATCATTATAATATTTTTTTTAAAGATTCTAGTTACAAGTGATCAGTGTTTTTTTTAAATAAAATTAAACCTATAAATGTGTAAGCTCCATTTAATACTAGGACAAAAAACTCAAAATCAAATTCAAAACAAGTAATAGTTGTATAGTTGGTTAGTAATGTTAGTATAGGTGAAAAAATACAGATGAATGGAACTGCTGTATCTTTAACTTTAAAGTTAGTAAATAGCCCAAAAGAATATAACCCTAAAAGTGGGCCGTAGGTGTACCCTGCAAAAGTGAATATTTTTGCAATAACACTTTCATCAGCTATAAAATATTTAAAAATTAGAATTACAATAATTAAAATTATAGAGAATAGTACATGAATTTTTTTTCTAAGATTTTCCTGAACAATTGTGTTCTCTTTTTTGTCTATTTCTAAAATATCAATACTAAATGATGTTGTAAGTGAGGTTAGTGCAGAGTCTGCACTCGAATAAGCAGCTGCTATCAACCCTAATAAAAAGAACATGGCAGTAGCTATGCCTAAAGACCCCTTAGTGGCAATAATTGGGAAGAGTTCGTCTTTATGAGCATCTATTCCATTTTGCTGAGCATAATCTGTTAATAAAACTCCCAGTGCTAAAAAGAAAAAATTTACAATCACCAAAACTATGGTAAACCAAAACATGTTTTTTTGTGCATCTTTTAAGTTTCTACAGCTTAGATTTTTTTGCATCATATCTTGGTCTAAACCAGTCATTACAATGGCAATAAACGCTCCAGAGAAGAAACGTTTCCAAAAATAATTCCCAGTTTTGTAATCCTCAAAAAAGAAAGTTTTAGACAATTCATTATCTGCTATATAACTAAATATATTTGAAATATTCATTTCATCTGAAATAGTATAAATACATACACCAACAGCAATTAGCATAAATAATGTTTGTAGGGTATCTGTCCAAACAATAGTTTTAATACCTCCTTTAAATGTGTATAACCAAATTAATAATATGGTGATGGTAACTGTAAACCAAAATGGAATTCCAAATTCATCAAAGAGTAGAAGTTGTAATACATTAGCAACTAAAAATAAACGAAATGCTGCCCCAATTGTTCTGGATAGTAAGAAAAATGAGGCACCAGTTTTATATGAATATCTACCAAATCTATCTTCTAAATAGGTGTATATAGAGGTAAGATTTAGTTGATAATATAGAGGTAGTAATACAAGGCCAATCACCGCATAACCAACAATATATCCAAATACCATTTGCATATAACTCATGCTCTGGTTTTCAACCCATCCTGGTACAGAAATAAAGGTAACACCGGAGAGTGAGGCACCTATCATTCCAAAAGCTACTAAATACCAAGGAGATGAATTGTTTGCCTTGAAGAATGTATCATTAGTTGCTTTTCTTCCTGTGATAAATGAGATTAAAATCAGGACACTAAAATATCCAACAATTAAAAATAAAATGTGTAGTGGCTTCATTATATAAATTAATATTGACGAATATAGTTTTTTTAGAATACAGATAATATAGATTTAAGGTCTTTTGTCTTTTTTCTCTATACTTTTTTAAGTATAAGTTGTAGTTTTGTAACAATGGATTTTTCATCAAAACTTTTAGAAAATGCAGTAAATGAAGTATCCCGTTTGCCTGGTATAGGAAAACGAACTGCCTTACGTTTGGTATTGCATTTATTAAAGCAACCTTCTGAAAACACAAAATACTTAACAGAGTCTCTTCAATTATTAAGAACAGAGGTTAAGTCATGTGAAAAGTGTTATAATATTTCCGATACTGTCTTGTGTGAAATTTGTAGTAATCCAAAACGAAATCCAGAAATAGTTTGTGTTGTTGAAGATATTAGAGATGTTATGGCTATAGAAAACACATCTCAATTTAGGGGTTTGTATCATGTTTTAGGTGGTAAAATTTCACCAATTGAAGGAATCGGTCCACAAAATTTAGAGATAGATAGCCTAGTTGCCAAGGTTAAAAATAAAGAAGTTAAAGAGTTAATTTTTGCGTTAAGTTCTACTATGGAAGGAGATACTACCAATTTTTATATTTTTAAGCAAATTGAAGATTATGACGTGCTTACTTCTACGATAGCTCGAGGGATTTCAGTTGGAGATGAGTTAGAATATGCAGATGAGGTTACTTTGGGGAGGAGTATTGTGAATAGGATTCCTTTTGAACAAAGTATAAAAAACTAAGTTTTTTTATCTATCTCTTGGCGCTCAAAGAATCTTTCCTAAAAGAGTAATAAGCCATAAAGGCACTTATAGTCATTAAAATTGAAGCTAATAAAAAAGGAGCTCCAGCAAATTCAAAAGGCGTTTGTTCTTTGGTGAAATAGTAGAAAATACCCGTCATTAGCGGTGGCCCTACTATTGCAGATGCACTCATTAAACTTGTTAAAGTTCCTTGTATTTTACCTTGTTCTGTCTCAGGAACTTGAATAGATATTACCGCTTGTAAAGCAGGTCCTGCTATACCTCCCAAACAATACGGAATTAGGAAGATAAACATCATCCAGCTTTGATTAGCGAAAGTAAATAATAACATCCCTAAGCTGTAAAGAAAAAATCCTGCATAAATACTTTTTTCATTTCCTAACCAGGGATTCACCCATCTAATTAGAACTCCTTGAACCAATGCAACAAATAAACCAATTACTCCAAGAGAAATTCCAACCATTTTCTCATCCCAATTAAATTTATACATCGTAAAGAAACTCCAATTACTTTGAATAGCGTGGGATGCAACGTACAAGAGAAACATAGACGAAGCCAACCCAATTAATTTAGGATATTTTTTAAGGTGTAAAAAACTTCCTATAGGATTAGCTTTTTTAAGGTTTAATACACTCCTTTTTTCTTTTGGTAAAGATTCTGGTAAGATAAAATACCCGTATAGGAAATTTAAAAAACATAAAGCTGCTGCGGCATAAAAAGGAACTCTAGCACCATATTGTCCTAGAAGCCCTCCTATAACGGGTCCAATGATAAAGCCTAATCCAAAGGCAGCTCCAATCATTCCAAAGTTTTTTGCTCTATTTTCTATTGTGCTGATATCTGCAATATATGCCGAAGCTGTAGTTATACTTGCGCCAGTAATTCCAGCAATAATTCGTCCAATAAACAACCATGTAATTGAGGGAGCTAATGCTAATAAGATGTAATCTAGCGTAAAGCCTAGTAAAGAAATTAAAATAATGGGCCGTCTTCCGAATTGATCACTCAAATTACCAATTAATGGAGCAAAAATAAATTGGGTGATTGCATAGGCAAATGTGATCCAACCACCTACTTTTGCAGCCTCACTTATATCTCCTTGTATCAGTTCTTCGATCAGACCTGGGATTACAGGAATGATGATTCCCCAACCAATGACATCAATCAGCATGGTGATAAAAATAAATCCTAGTGCAGCTTGATTTTTGTTTTTTTTCATTAAGGGTTTTTAATAATTAAAATTTTTCAAAAATTTAATTATTTGAGTTGGATTGATTGGCGTCTTCTGAAATTTCATGCTTATCATTTTCCCAACCATTTTTTAATTTAATTTTTTTGTAAAGGCGAATTGATAACATAAGTAAAATACCTAATAAAATAATACCAATTACACCCCATATCCATGAAATAGCACTTTTTAAAACCACTAAAAATACAATTGCAAATAATAAAATTGTAGCAACTTCATTCCATATTCTCAATTTAAAAGATGTGTACTTCACACTATTCATTTGCTGTTGTTTAAATATTTTTTGACAACCAGCATGGTAAAAATATAAAGCAAGTACAAAAGATAATTTTACATGCATCCATGGCATGGTTAAATAAGATGGCACAAGATATAGCATCCAAAAAGCAAAAAAACTAGCTAAGACTGCAGATGGCCAAGTAATAATATACCAAAGGCGCTTACTCATTAGTTTGTACTGAGTCTGTAAGATAGATTTAGCTGGTTCTTTTTTGTTTTCTGCTTCAGCAAAATAAATAAATAACCGAACGATATAAAATAAGCCAGCAAACCAAGTGATAACAAAAATGATATGTAATGCTTTTATGTATGAAATATCCATTCTGAAATATTTTGAGATTATTTTTTTTCTAATTACTAGTTGGTTTTCTGCCAATTTTGAATCCAACTTGCCATGACTTCAACCCAATCATCATTGTCATTCATACAAGGAATATGTTTGAAGTCAGTTCCTCCAGCTTTTAAAAAATCTTCTTTTCCTTCCATGGCAATTTCTTCAAGTGTTTCAAGACAATCAGATACAAAAGCAGGTGTAACTACGGCAACTTTCTTTTTACCTTCCTCTGGAAATTTTTCTAACTCAAAATCTGTGTAGGGTTTTAACCATGGATCTTTCAGTAATCTAGATTGAAAAGAATTACTAAAGGTTCCATCCTTTAGTTCTAAATTTTCAACAATTCCTTTTGTAGTTTCAAAACATTGGTGCCTGTAACAAGTATGGTGAGCTACAGAATTACGTTCGCAACAACTACCATCTAATTTGCAATGATTTTTAGTGGGGTCTGATTTTTTGATGTGTCTCTCTGGTATTCCATGGTAAGAAAATAATACATGGTCATAATCAAAACCGTTTAAATGATTTTTAATATTATCACTCATTGCTTTTATGTATTCCGGTTTGTTATAAAAAGCAGGAAGTATATCCATAATTACGTTAGGGTAATGGGTCGCTACAATTTGTTCTGCTTTTACTGTAACGGTCTCATATGAAGACATTGCATAATGAGGATATAATGGAACAAGTAAAATCTCATCAACCCCTTGATCAGTTAACTCCTTAAAACCTTTCTCCATACTCATCGATCCATATCTCATTGCTAGAGAAACGGGAATTTCTGCTTTTGAAGTTACTTTATTAGAAAATCGTTCAGAAATAACAACTAAAGGAGAACCTTCTTCCCACCATATTTTTTTGTAAGCAGCACCCGATTTTTTTGGTCTTACCTGTAAAATAATTCCTTTAATGAGAAGGAAACGTTTCCAGTAAGCAATATCAATTACTCTCTCATCCATTAAAAATTCACCCAAATAACGCTTAACATCTTTTGTTTTTGTAGTGTCAGGTGAACCTAAGTTAACTAGTAAGACTCCTTTCATTTTTTAAAATTTATTTCAGTGACTTTTGTAAATATTTAATTCTTTTTTAATTGATTGGTTGCCTCGTAAAGAGCTATGCTTAAGCTGTGAATTACATTCATGGAAGAATTCCTGCCAAACATTGGAATGCATATGCTGTGATCTAAATACTCAATATTTTTAATACCGTTTCGTTCACTTCCCAAAAGTAAAACGATTTTTTTAAGATTTCTAAAATTAAAATCTTGGATATCTATACTCTTATCGGTAATTTCTATACCAATAATTGTATTTCCTTCTTCTTTTAATTTACGAATAGTATCATTAAAATTAGTATAAATAGTATGCTCAATTTGATTTATGGTATTTCTAGCAGTTCGTTTTACAGTATTATTTTCTGTAGATGGTGAACTTTGGTGAAGATAAATTTTTGACACCCCAAAACTTTCAGCAATCCTAAAACACATTCCAATATTACCAGGAGTCCTAATAGCATCACAAACAATAGTAATTGGAAATTGTTGATGATTATTTTGAATGTCTTCGTGACTTAACTGTTTCAAATGGATTCTTATTTTAACTATTGGAAATTAAATATAATTTAAAGACTATTTATTAAGAGACATTATGTATTTCTTGGGAGTTGTGCCAAACTTTTTTTTGAACGCGGCTATAAAATGACTAGATGTACTATAGCCAACCCTTAATCCTACTTCATTAACATTGTGTTGGTTGCTTTCTAATAATCTTCTAGCGTGTTCCATTTTATAATCAAACAAAAAACTAAAAACTGTATCTCCATATATTTGTTTAAATCCTTCTTTTAATTTTTTTATGTTCAATCCTATCTCGTTTGCAAGTTCCTGAAGAGAAGGTGGTTCAGACATATTAGAAATAATAATATCCTTTGCTTTTCTAATTTTAATTACATTTTGTTCATCTACTAAAAAAGGACAATATTCTCCTAAATTAGATTCGTCTTGTTGAAAATGAAGACTTAATAATTCATAAATTTTTCCTTTGATATATAAATCTCTAATGGAGCTATTGATACTAGAATTAACTATTTGATTTAAAACCAATAAAACCATTGGTTTTATTTCAACATCATCATAGTATTTCTTGTTACTATTTTCTTTACTTAAAAAAGGAATATAACTAGCCTCTTTTGAAAATAGAGAATGAAATTTTTCAATAGAAATTAAAAGAGAGATTAAAATAGTATTTGGGTAAATCTCTAAATTAATTGGTAGACTTCTTTGGGGGTTGTATAGAATGATTGAGCGTTTGTCTAGAACATCAAAAGTGTAACTTCCATTATTAAATAAGAATTTTGAGTTTCCTTTAATGCAAAAGTGCATTTGAATGAAAGTACTGTCTATATTTCTTTCAAATGTGAGTGTTTCATCACTTTCATTTTGAAATTCTAGAATTCTAAATCCATTTTCTAAGTTGATTTCATCAAAAGAACTTCCAGCGACATTTTTTAACATAAAATTTTTTTAAAAAAAAATACTCTTTATTTAGAATGATTCTATACAATAGCATCTTTAACTATTGATTTTACTACAAAAATACAATAAACCGAGTATTTTTAAAATAAAATGTAATCAAAAAACACAGAACGATATAAAAAGTACTTTTAGCGATACTTTTATCTCTTATTACTTTATACTTTTGAGCATTCTTTTTAAGGTTTGAATGAAAATAGATCGTCAAGAAAAAAAACTTTACAACATTGGAATCAGTTACAAAAAAGCTGATGCATCAACCCGAGGTAAATACAGTTTATCCAAAGACAATCAAGTAAGTCTTTTGAAAGAAGCAAAAGAGGTTGGTTTTGATGGATTATTTGTTCTCTCTACATGCAATAGAACAGAAATTACTGGTTTTGCTGATCATCCTTTTCAACTTATTCAGCTTTTGTGTAAGTATTCTGGAGGTGACATTGAAGAATTTGCTAACATCTCAAATATTTATATCGGTAATGAAGCCGTAAATCAGTTATTTAGAATTGGAACTGGTTTAGAAAGTCAGATACTTGGTGATTATGAAATAGTTGGTCAATTAAAACTGGCTTTTAAATTAGCAAAACAACTCAAAACAACTAATACATACTTAGAAAGACTTATAAATTTAGTGCTTCAAGCTAGTAAAAAAGTAAAGAATACCACTCAGTTGAGTTCTGGAACAACTTCAGTATCATATGCGGCTGTTCAGTATATTATCCAGAATGTATCTAACTATAATTCCAAAAATATTCTAGTTTTTGGATTAGGTAAAATGGGGAAGCATACTTGTAAAAATTTAGCTGAATATACCTCAAATAGTTCAGTTTGCTTAATCAATAGAACACAAGAAAAGGCAATTTCTTTTGTGAAAGAACACCACTCAATAAGAAACTCAAATATTAATAATTTAACTGAAGAAATTTCTAATTCAGATATTTTAATAGTTTCTACTGGATCAGATAAGCCCACCATTACAAAAAAGCATATTGAAAAAAATAAAAAAATATTAATTCTAGATTTATCTATGCCTGAAAATGTAGATAGATCAGTTAATGAATTAGATAATGTATCATTGATAAATGTAGATGAATTATCAAAAATTACAATAGAAACATTGTCTAAAAGGCAAAATGAAATTCCCAAAGCTGAACAAATTATTAAGGTCTACAAAGAAGAATTTAATGATTGGTTAAACAACAGAAAGTTAGTTCCAGCTATTAATGCATTAAAAGAATCCTTAGAAGCAATCCAAAAGGATGAAATTAATTTTCATAAAAAGAAAATTAAGAACTTTGATGAAACTCAAGCAGAACTTCTAACCAATAGGTTTATACAAAAAATTACAACTCAGTTTGTAAAGCATCTAAAAGAAGAAAAGACATCAGTTACTGATAGTATTCAAGTGATGTCTAAAGTTTTTGGAAAATCTTAACCATACTCTATGCATAAAGTTATAAGAATAGGTACCCGTGATAGTGAATTAGCATTGTGGCAAGCCAACAGGGTTCAACGAATGTTGAATGAATTAGAGTATAAAACCCAAATAGTCCCAATAAAATCTACTGGAGATATAATTCTAAATAAACCAATTTACGAATTAGGTATTACCGGCGTTTTTACAAGAAATTTAGATATTGCATTATTAAATAATGAAATAGATATTGCTGTTCATTCAATGAAAGATGTTCCAACTATATTGCCTGAAGGAATCATTCAAGTTGCAGTTTTAAAAAGAGCTAACAATAGCGATATAATAGTATTAAAGGATACGGAAGAATTTTTTGGATTAAAGGAGGCTACTATAGCTACAGGTAGTCTAAGAAGAAAAGCAATGTGGTTAAATAGATTTCCAACACACACAGTTGTTGATTTACGTGGTAATGTGAATACTCGTTTAAACAAGTTAAAAGATAATGATTGGAATGGAGCCATTTTTGCAGCAGCTGGTCTTGAAAGAATAGGGAAGAGGCCCGGTGGAGCTGTAAACTTGTCTTGGATGATTTCAGCACCAGCTCAAGGTGCTATCATGATAACATCATTAAACGAAGATGACTATATCAAAGATGCATGTGAGCAATTAAATCATTATGAAACTGAAGTTTGTGTTTCTGTAGAGCGAGATTTTTTACATCGTCTTGAGGGTGGCTGTACTGCACCAATTGGAGCATTTGCTTACATAGATGATAAAACAAAAGAGATTAACTTTAAGGGGGTTCTTTTGAGTAAAGATGGTAAGAAGAAAATAGAGGTAGCTAAAACAGTACCATTAGATAAGCATCGATATTTAGCTAAAGATTGTGCAGATTATATTATCAATAGGGGTGGTAAACAATTGATAATAAATGATATAAATGTAGAAGAGGAAGCTGGGATTAATGTTTTTTCTACAAAATCTCTTTCATTAAGTCAAACTAAATTATTTCATAATACTATTTCTTCTAGTAGTTCAGACTTTATAAAAATAAGATCAAATAGAATTCCTTCCAAGGTAGTCAAAGAACCTATAGAGAATGTTGTTATTACTAGTAAAAATGGTGTAGAGGCTTTGCTAGATAATTTTTCTAAAGATGAGTTAAATTTTAAAAATATTTTTTGCGTAGGTAGAAGGACTAAAAAGCTAATTGAACAAAAAATTGGATCGGTTAGTTACTCTGAAAACAATGCACAAAAATTAGCAGAGTACTTGTCAACAAAATTAAAAGGACAAGTGGTAACTTATTTTTGTAGTGATATACGCTTAGATACTTTACCAATTATTTTATCTGAAAACGGAGTTACTCTAAACGAAGTTGAGGCATACAAAACTATGTACAGTCCAATTGATATTAAAGAAGGTGTAAAAGGGGTTTTATTTTACAGCCCTTCAACAGTTGAAAGTTATCTTCAAAAAAATACTTCAGATAAAGTTGCTTTTTGTATTGGAGAATCAACTGCAAAAGAAGCTAGAAAACATTTTAATAACGTAGAAGTAGCAAAAGTTCCTACTGTGGAAAGTTTGATAGAATTAGTAAATCTTTATTATGTATAGTATATCAAGGAGACCAAGAAGAAATCGTAAATCTTCAGCTATAAGGGCCATGGTTCAAGAAACCAACGTGTCAATTAATGACTTTATTTATCCTTTATTTCTCATCGAAGGTTCAGATAAAAAGGAGGAAATTGCCTCCATGCCAGGGATTTATCGTTATTCGCTTGATTTGATGTTGAAAGAAATTAAAGAATGTGTAGATTTTGGAATTAAAGGATTTTGCGTGTTTCCTTCATTAGGAGACGACAAAAAAGACAAATATGCAACAGAAGGGCATAATAGAAATAGCTTATATATTGAGTCATTAGTGAAGATTAAATCACAGTTTCCAGACATAGTTCTAATGACTGACATAGCCATGGATCCATATTCTATTGACGGACATGATGGTATCCTCGAGAATGGAGAGATTCTTAACGATGAAACTTTAGAAATTTTAGGTAAAATGGCATTAGCACAAGCAGAGGCTGGTGTTGATATTTTAGGACCATCAGATATGATGGATGGCCGTGTGGGTTATATAAGAAATGTATTGGATCAGGCTGGATATACTCAGGTGTCAATTATGTCTTACACAGCCAAATACGCAAGTGCTTTCTACGGACCATTTCGAGAGGCTTTAGACTCAGCTCCAAAATTTGGAGACAAAAAAACATATCAAATGAATCCAGCTAATGCTAGCGAAGCACTTATTGAAGCTGATTTAGACGTTAAAGAAGGTGCAGATATGATAATGGTAAAACCTGCTTTATCTTATCTAGACATTATTAAATCACTAAAAGATAATTATGATGTACCTGTTGTGGCATATAATGTAAGTGGTGAATATGCGATGATTAAAGCTGCTGCCGGAAAAGGATGGCTCGATGGTGAAAAGGTGATGATGGAAAGCTTGTTAAGTATTAAAAGAGCTGGAGCTAGTATTATCATCACTTATTTTGCAAAAGAAGCTGCTAAATTATTGTTGAAAAAACAATAAAAATTAGATAGATAAACAAGGCTTCTTTAACACACAATAAAAATTTAAGTTCAAGAAGTTAAATTAATAATCAAAGAAAAATGAACTTTAAAAAATCTCAAAAACTTTACGATAAAGGATTGATAAATCTTGTAGGTGCTGTTAACTCGCCTGTAAGAGCATTTTCATCAGTTGGAGGAAACCCTTTATTTATAAAAAGGGGGAGAGGTTCTCAAATAATAGACGTAGACAATAATAAATATGTAGACCTTGTTTTGTCTTACGGTCCAATGATACTGGGTCATCGACATAAAAAAGTGCAGAAAGCTGTTCATAAAGCACTTAAAAATGGGTATTCATTTGGTGCCTCAACTGAAAATGAAATTACACTAGCAAAAATAGTTTGTGATGCATTTCCAGGTATGGATAAAGTTCGTTTCGTGAATTCAGGAACAGAAGCTGTTTTAAGTGGAATTCGCTTAGCTAGAGCCTTTACTGGAAAAGATAAAATTATAAAATTTTCTGGATGCTATCACGGTCATCAGGATGCTTTATTAGTGGCAGCGGGGTCAGGATTAGCAACATTGAGTTTGCCAGGAAGTAAAGGAGTTCCTGAAGGAGCTGTAAAGAATACTTTAATTGCTAAGTACAATGATTTAGATAGTGTTAAAAAGCATTTTGAAGAACATGATGATATTGCTGGTGTTATAATTGAACCTATTGGTGGAAATATGGGGGTAGTTATTCCCCAAAATAACTTTTTAAAAGAGTTAAAAGATTACTTATTTTCTAAAGGAGCATTACTAATTGCTGATGAGGTAATGACAGGTTTTCGATCAAAATTTGGTGGAGCACAAGAATTATTGGGAGTAGAGGCAGATATTACCTGTTTAGGAAAAGTAATTGGAGGAGGTTTTCCAGTTGGAGCATATGGTGCAAGGAATGAAATTATGGAACAGGTAGCTCCATTAGGAGGCATGTATCAGGCGGGGACTTTAAGTGGTAACCCCATAGCTATGGCTGGAGGTATTTCTACCCTTAAAGAATTAAAAAAACAAAATCCATATGAAAAATTCGATGCTGTAGGAGATAGACTTTCGTCCATGTTATTAGGGGCTGGTAAAAAATATAATATAGACGTGACCGTTAACAGATTTGGGTCTATGATGAATCCTTTTTTCACCAATGTCCATGTTACAAATTTTGAACAGGCGCAAACATCTAATACAAATAGATTTGCTATTTTCTTCTGGGAAATGATCAAGAACGGTGTATTTTTGCCTCCTTCTCAGTTTGAAGCTTGGTTTTTATCATCTGCAATTTCCGAAAAAGACATGTTAGTTATAGAAAAAGCGATAGACAAATCATTCCAAAAAATTCAAGAAGAACAATGAGGTTAATTCTATGTATTTTCCTTTTTGGAGTATTAGGTTGCAGTTCAACTATACAACCTTCAAAAACGTTAAAGAAAGAAGAAATAGTTTTCAGTACTATTTCTAAGGGTACATTATTTGGAAATGGAATTGAAGGAATTTTAGAAGAAAAATTTACCATCAAAAACGAGAAACAATGGCAGGTTTTTTTAAATAAAATAAACAGTGTAAATAATGTATCTTCAAGTTTTTCAGAAATTAATATTAACTTTTCGAATCACAACATTATTTGTGTCTTTGATACCATTAGAAATACTGGTGGCTATGCAATAGAAATCGAACGTGTTTTTGTTGAAAAAAAGAATTTAAATATAGTTTATAACAAAAAGGAGCCAGGTCCAATGGAAATGGTAACTACAATAATTACGCAACCTTATCATATTGTTAAAATTGAAAAAAGAGGAGAAGATCATAAATTTATAAATAAAAATTAGTAACACTATTATGATAAAGAACGATTTATTTTTAAGAGCCTTGAAAGGCGAGACAGTTGACAGACCACCTGTTTGGATGATGCGTCAAGCTGGTCGTTACTTGCCAGAATTTATGGAAATTAAAAAGAAATATGATTTCTTTACAAGATGTAGAACTCCAGAGTTGGCATCCGAAATTACGGTACAACCCATAAGAAGATATGGCATGGATGCAGCAATTTTATTTTCAGACATTTTAGTCATCCCTCAAGCTATGAATATTGAGGTTGAAATGAAGCCTGATTTTGGCCCTTATTTACCAAATCCTGTCAGAAATCAAAAAGGAGTTGATACTGTAATAATACCAGATGTTCATTCAGAATTAGGATATGTTATGGATGCTATTAAAGCTACCAAAGAAAAATTAAACGATGAAATTCCGTTAATTGGCTTCGCAGGTTCTCCATGGACAATTTTATGTTATGTAGTTCAAGGACAAGGGTCTAAAAATTTTGACAAAGCAAAGGAGTTTTGTTTTACAAATCCTATTGCAGCTCATCAATTATTACAAAAAATTACAGACACTACCATTGCATATTTAAAAGCTAAAGTTAATGCTGGAGTTAATGCTGTTCAAGTATTTGATTCTTGGGGAGGGATGTTATCTCCTACAGATTATCAAGAATTTTCTTGGCAGTATATTCAACAAATAATAGATGCGTTAAAAGATTTTGCTCCTGTAATAGCTTTTGGTAAAGGCTGTTGGTTTGCCCTCAACGAAATGTCTAAATCTGGTGCTGCTGCTCTAGGGGTAGATTGGACCTGTTCGGCAAGAAACGCTCGTTATTTATCTGGAGGTAATATTACACTTCAAGGTAATTTTGATCCATCTAGATTGTTGTCACCACCAGCGGAGATAAAAAAGATGGTACACCAAATGATAAATGAATTTGGTAAAGATAAATACATTGTTAATTTAGGGCATGGTATTTTACCAAACATTCCATTAGAAAATGCGAAAGCATTTGTAGATGCAGTTAAAGAATATAAAGTTTAAATGCTTTTATGGAATATCATAAAAGGAGTTCGTTTTAGACTAATGAAAAGTGTGTTAGTGTTTTTATTCAAACATCCTATTTTTATGGTTTCTACAATAATAGCTACTTTTGATGTTGTAAGAATTTCCCAAAAAGAATTTCCTGATACTCATGGGTTTCACAATAAAGCTAATGCTTTTCGTCATGCCTTATGGAATATTTTTATTGCCAAGCAATGTTCTTTGTTTTCAAGAAAAAGTCATGAGGTAATTTTATGGACCAAGGAGTTTACAGATTGGCATGAAGATTTTTCTCCTAATGAAGAACTTTCAAGAATAATGGATCTTCACAATAATTATATTGGAAGAGAATTGTTTCTTAAAACTCCAAAAAGTACTCATAAGCAATGGGTGACTTTAATGAAAGAACAATTACATAAAGCTGTTCAAATAGTTTCAGTTGAAGATGTTGTAAACTATCCAAGCCAATTAGTGTATCTTGAAAACTAAATGAAAAGATTAGTAATTATTAAAAAATAAAAAAAAATGCCTCATTTCATATTAGATTGTTCAGAAAACATATTAGAATTAAAAGATCCAAAAGAACTTTTAGATGAGGTTTTTGATGCAGCTTTTTCTACAGGTCTTTTTAAGAGAGATGCTATTAAAGTTCGTTTAAATTCTTTTAAATATTCGTTAGTATTGGGAGGAGATTCAGATTTTATTCATGTTTTTGGGAATATCATGGAAGGAAGAACAGAGACACAAAAAGGAGATCTTTCAAGAAAAATTGTCACAAAATTAAATCAACTATTTCCTGAGGTACCAATTATTTCTATCAACATAAGAGATTTTGAAAAATCTTCTTACATAAATAAAACAATGCTTTAAAAATTATGATTTCTAATTTAATTGATGGTTTGAAAGCTTATTTAGAAGCTTATGAAGTCATTTCTAGGTTGAAACTTTGGAGGTTTTTTTTGATCCCTATGCTTATAAGTGTGCTAATTTTTTTAAATATAGTATTAGTTTCTATTGGTTTTTCAGATGAAATTGGTTTATATATTTCTAGTTTTTGGAGTTGGGATTTTGGTAAAGAAACTATCAATACAGTTAGCATGATATTGGGCGGTATAATTTTAATATCTATTGGGTTAATAGTATTTAAACACCTCGTTATGATTCTGTCAGCTCCTTTTATGGGGCCAATTTCTAAGAAAATTGAAGATGATTTTACTGGGGTTACTTCGCAAACACAAGTTTCTTCGCCATTAACCCTTATGTTTAGAAGTATAAAGATTAGTAGTCGAAATTTATTCAGAGAATTACTGTTGTCAATTCCAATTTTAATACTGGGCTTAATTCCATTCATTGGATTTTTCTCTTTGTTTTTATTGTTTTTGATGCAAGCTTATTTTGCTGGCTTTGGAAATATGGATTATACATTAGAAAGACATTTTAGCTATCAAAAAAGTATTCAATTTGTAAAGGCTAATAAAGGAATAGCCATTGGGAATGGTCTTGTATTTATGTTGTTTTTATTAATTCCTTTTGTAGGAATAATTTTAATTATTCCTTTTTCTGTTACCTCAGCAACAATAGCTACAATAAAAATAATTAACCAATAATATTTCATGAAAGATCAATTTTATAAATATATAGAGCGTTTACAAGATAGGATCACTTCTACAATTGAAGAATTAGATGGGGCAGCAAAGTTTAACGAAGATATTTGGAAAAGAGATGAAGGTGGTGGAGGTAAAACCCGCGTCATAGAAAACGGTGCTGTTTTTGAAAAAGGCGGTGTTAATATATCAGCAGTTTATGGTAAATTACCGGAAGCATTAAGAAGGCAATTTAAAGTAGATGAAGGTGATTTTTTTGCTTGTGGATTAAGTCTAGTTTTACATCCTAAGAACCCATTTATACCTACAGTTCACGCCAATTGGCGTTATTTTGAAATGTACAACTCCCAAGGTGAAATTGTAACTCAATGGTTTGGTGGAGGTCAAGATTTAAGCCCTTATTATTTATTTAATGAAGATGCAATTCATTTTCATACTGTTTGTAAAAAAGTTTGTGATAATTATCAAGAAGAATTTTATCCAATTTTTAAAAAGAACTGCGATGATTATTTTTGGAATACTCATAGAAATGAAGCCCGTGGTATAGGAGGATTATTCTTTGACTATTTAAAGGAAACAGATATGTTTACTATGCAGGATAGATTCGATTTTGTAACAGCTGTAGGGAATAGCTTTTTAGAAAGTTATGTTCCAATAGTTGAAAAGAGAAAAAACATGTCTTATGAAAAATCACATAAAGACTGGCAAGAAATTCGAAGAGGGCGTTATGTTGAATTTAATTTAGTTCATGATAGAGGAACATTATTTGGATTAAAAACCAATGGAAGGATTGAAAGTATTTTAATGAGTTTACCTCCATCAGTTCAGTGGAAATATAATTATAGTCCTGAAAAAGATTCTGAGGAACAAAAGTTAATAGAAATTTTAACAAATCCTAAAGAATGGGTATAAACGTTTAAAATCAGTTTTAAAATAAATAAGAAACTGTTTTAAAACTAAAACTTTGTTAATTTAATGAATTATTACGATATTATTAGTAAATAACTATTTTAGATGTGTTATTGATTTAAAATTCAGCTTAAACATCGTATTTATTGAATTTATTTTATTTTTTAATTTTATTTTCAGTTATAAACATTATTTATTTATCACTCATTTTTCGTATTTTCGCAATCTCAAAACCAATGAATAGTGGCTAAGTTTGAATTAAAATTACCAAAGATGGGAGAAAGTGTTGCAGAAGCAACCATCACTTCTTGGTTAAAAAAGGTTGGAGATACTATAGAATTAGACGAAGCCGTTGTTGAAATAGCTACAGATAAAGTAGACTCTGAAGTGCCTAGTGAAGTAGATGGAACACTTGTAGAAATTTTATTTGAACAAGATACTGTTGTAGCTGTTGGTCAAACAATAGCCATAATTGAAACTATTGGGAATGAGGAAACACCAATTCAAACTCTGGATGATAAAGAAGATATTGTTGAGCAAGTTGAACAGGTTCAGCAAACTATAGAAGCTGCCTCGGTAATTAAAAATTCACCCATAACTAAAACATCAAATTCTGGAAAATTCTTTTCACCTTTGGTTAGAAAGATTGCAGAAACTGAGGGTTTATCCATGGAACAGTTAGATATGGTTTCTGGAACAGGAAAAGATGGAAGAGTTACTAAAAATGATATACTTTCCTTCATAGAGGATAAAAATAATTTACTATCCACAAAGATTTCTGAATCTGAAAATATTATTTTAGAAACTAAAGATGTTGTTAAACCAATTTCAGTTTCCGTTAATGGTGAAGATGAAATTATTGAAATGACTCGTATGGGTAAATTGGTTTCTAAACACATGGTGGCTTCTGTTCAAACATCAGCGCATGTTCAATCTTTCATTGAAATTGATGTTACAAATATTGTAAAATGGAGAGCTAAAGTAAAAGATGCATATTTTATTAGAGAGGGAGAAAAATTAACTTTTACTCCAATTTTAATGCATGCTGTAGCAGCTACAATTAAGAAATTCCCAATGATTAATATTGCTGTTCAAGGCGATAATATTATAAAAAAGAAAAACATCAATCTAGGAATGGCAGCTGCTTTGCCTGACGGTAATTTAATAGTTCCTGTTATCAAAAATGCAGATCAATTAAACCTAGTTGGTATGACTAGTCAAGTAAATGATTTGGCTACTAGAGCAAGAAATAATAAACTACAACCAGATGAGATCCAAGATGGAACCTACACGGTTACCAATGTAGGAAGTTTTGGTTCTGTAATGGGTACACCAATAATTAATCAACCACAAGTAGCTATATTAGCTCTTGGAGCAATACGTAAAGTCCCATCCGTTATTGAAACTTCTGAGGGAGATTTTATTGGAATAAGGCAAAAGATGTTTGTATCTCATTCTTACGACCATAGAGTTGTTAATGGAGCATTAGGAGGAATGTTTATTAAAACATTAAAGGAAACCCTAGAAGCTTGGGATTTGAATCAAGAATTTTAATAATAAATAAATATATGAAAAAAGTACTTATTACATTACTAGTAATTACATCATTAACAGTATCAGCTCAAGAATCTGTTTTATTACGTCTCAATTATACCAAAGGAGACAGCTTCTTAGTAACTACTGAAAGCAACCAAAGCATGGGAGCCCAAGGGGGTATGAGTATGAAAATGACCATGGGAATGATAGTTGCCGATGTTGAAGAAGAAATTATTAAAACAGAGTCTCAAATAACTTCTATTGTAATGGATATGATGCAAGGAGGTATGACAATGAATTATGATTCTAACAAAAGTGATGAAGAACTAGACCAGATGGGACAAATGTTAAAATCACAATTTGCACCAATGATGGAAGCGGTCATCTACAATACTTTAGATCTTCAAGGCAATATGATAGATACTAAATTAGACCCTGCGATTCCTGGGATGGAACAAATAACAAATAGGTCTATGAATACCATCAATTACCCTAAGGAAAAAGTTTCTGTTGGCTCTTCTTGGACTTCTGAAAATGAAAATCAAGGAATGAAAATGACCACAAAATACACAGTAAGTAGTATAGCAGATGGTCTTGTTACTTTAGATGTTTCAGGGGATATGAATGGGGCAGGAACCGGAACAATTAAAGGAAAAACAACTGTTGAAATTAGTTCTGGTATTTCAAATAGCTCAGAAACTGAGATTACAATTGCTACTCAAGGAATGAATATTACTGGAACAACCAAGACTACGATATCAAAAATGTAATTATTTTTATATAATTTTAAAAATTCTAAGCTAACATGGTCACAGGATTCTCAATATAAGCTCTTACGGTTTGTAAGAATTGTGCACCAGTAGCTCCATCTACGGTTCTATGGTCACATGCCAGTGTTACTTTCATGGTATTTCCTACCACTATTTGACCCTCTTTAACAACAGGTTTTTGCTCTATAGCACCTACAGATAAAATTGCTGAATTTGGTTGATTGATAATTGATGTAAATTCTTGAATTCCAAACATTCCTAAATTAGAAATTGTAAACGTACTACCTTCCATCTCGTTAGGAGCAATTTTTTTATTTCTTGCTTTTCCTGCTAAATCTCTAACGTTTCCGCCAATTTGAGTTAAACTCATTTGGTCTGTAAATTTTAACACAGGAACTAAAAGCCCATCGTCTACAGCAACTGCAACTCCAACATGAATATGATTACTATATCTAGTAGTATCTCCATTCCATGAAGTATTTACTTTAGGATGTTTTTTCAATGCCATTGCACAAGCTTTAACAACCATATCATTAAATGATACTTTAGTTTCAGGCAATGAGTTAATAGTTTTACGTGAAGCAATTGCATTGTCCATATCTAACTCAATAGTGAGGTAATAGTGAGGTGCTGTAAATTTAGATTCTCCTAAACGTTTAGCGATTACTTTACGCATTTGTGAATTAGTAATATACTCAAAACTCTCTTCACCAACAGGTGTATAAGCAGCTAGTGGAGCAGATGACTGCTCTGGTTTGGAAACTGTAGTTGGTATTTCAGATGGAGTAGAGGACGGAGTATAATTTTCTACATCCCTTTTTACTATTCTACCGTTTTCACCTGTACCTTTTACCTCTGATAAATTAATGCCTTTATCTTTGGCAATTTTCTTAGCTAAAGGGGAGGCAAAAATTCTTCCACCTGTATTAGCTGTTGAAGAAGTTTCAGGGGTATTTTCTATAGTTTCTATAGCTTCAACGGTTGCAGTTTTGGAGTCTATTTTTGAATTATTAGAAGTTAAATCACCCTCCTTATGAGCAGCTACAATAGATGAAACGTCTGTTCCTTTTGGACCTATGATGCTTAATAAACTATCTACTTTAGCGCTTTCTCCTTCTGCAATTCCAACATATAATAATACACCTTCATAGAAAGATTCAAATTCCATGGTAGCTTTGTCCGTTTCAATTTCAGCTAAAATATCTCCTTCTTCTACGTTATCTCCAACATTTTTTAACCATGAAGCAACGGTTCCTTCTTCCATGGTATCACTTAGCCTTGGCATAGCAATAACATTTACTCCATCAGGAATTGATGTAGCGGCAGTTTTTGAAATTGTTTCTTCTTGAGAAGCTTCTTTTGAGTGCTCCTCTGCAATAACTCCGTTTAAAATTCCAGAAATATCTTCACCTTCATCACCTATGATGGCTAAAAGAACATCTACTGGAGATGTTTCACCCTCTTGAACTCCTATGTGTAATAAAGTACCTTCATTAAAAGATTCAAATTCCATAGTAGCCTTGTCGGTTTCTATCTCAGCAAGGATATCTCCTTCTTCTACTTTGTCACCAACTTTTTTTAACCATTTTGCTACAACACCTTCTTCCATGGTGTCGCTTAAGCGAGGCATATTTACGATTATTGCCATAAGTCTATTCCTAAATTAATTTTTTACTCTTTTCTTTATTAAAAAGCTTTTAGAGCTATTCTTTACTTGATACTACTAGTAGATTATTTAATAAAAGGATAATCTTCTTGTTCGTATACTACATCATGTAATTGACTGACTTCAGGATATGGAGATTCATCTGCAAATTTCTCACATTCTTTAACTTTGTCTTTTACTTCTTGATTTATTTTTTCAATTTCCTCTGTGGTAGCATACTTTTTATCTTTAATAATATCTAGTATTTGAGTAATTGGATCAATTTTTTTGTATTCTGCTACTTCATCTTTTGTTCTGTAATGTTGTGCATCAGACATTGAATGCCCTCTGTAACGGTAGGTTTTCATTTCTAAAAATGTTGGACCTTCACCACGTCTTGCCCTTTGGATAGCTTCATCTACAGCTTCAGCAACTTTTATAGGATTCATTCCATCTACTGGACCACAAGGCATTTCGTATCCTAGACCTAGCTTCCAAATATCTGTATGGTTTGCAGTTCTTTCAACAGAAGTTCCCATAGCATATCCATTATTTTCAACAATAAATACTACAGGTAATTTCCAAAGCATTGCCATATTAAAAGTTTCATGAAGAGAACCTTGTCTAGCAGCACCATCCCCAAAGCAAGTCAGTGTTACTCCATCACTTCCTTTGTACTTATCACCAAACGCAATTCCTGCACCTAAAGGAATTTGACCACCTACTATTCCGTGACCTCCATAAAACCCGTGTTTTTTTGAGAAAATATGCATTGAGCCTCCCATACCTTTTGAAGTACCAGTAGCTTTTCCATATAATTCTGCCATTACTCTTTTAGGATCCTCACCCATTCCTATGGGTTGAACGTGATTTCTGTAAGCAGTAATCATTTTATCTTTCGATAAATCCATAGCATGAAGAGCACCTGCTAGAACGGCTTCTTGACCGTTATATAAATGTAGAAAACCTCTCACCTTCTGTTGGATGTAAACAGAAGCTAATTTATCTTCAAATTTTCTCCAAAACAACATGTCTTTATACCAATTAATATAGGTTTGCTTGGTAACTTTTTTCATTCTTTTTATTGTTTTTTTCAAATTAGGAACCTAATAAAATTGACAGATTCTTAATACAAAAATAAATGAATTAAGTAGAATAAAAAAAGCAGGAGTGGTTAAATTAATTACAACGTTTTCGCTTCCTTTAATTATTTGTCTTTTGCTATGATAACAGTGGCTTTAGCACCAGTGGCAAGGTTCCACTCATTGGATGAAATAACATTTCCTGCATCATCATAAACTTTAAAACCAGCTGTGTTAGGTCCAGATGTTCCTTGGTTTAATGCTACAAATGCTATTTTATTAAGCCCTACTTGCAATGGCAAATCAAAACTTTGATAAGAAGATCTTAAAGTGATGTTTTTTATGATTGGAATATCATTAATTGTTATGGTAACTCTATCGCCATCTGGATATTGAAAATCTCGACATATTATCCTAACTGAATTAGATTGGGTTCTAAAACTTCCTAAATCTTGGTCAATTTTTGGGTACGGAGCATTAATTTTCTTCCAAGACTTTAGAAAACGTTCTTCAGATATTTTAGCAGCCGAAAGGATTCCTTTGTTTTGCAAATCATCTTCTTTTTTCTTTATGGCATCTTTTCTCTTTTTTTTACCATAAGCTTCTTTAAAACCATTGTCGTTATTAATTTCTAATGGAGTAGGTTTTTTTAGTTTATTAGTGGGTATGGCTATAATAACTTTTTTACCAGTAATTTTTTTATTAGAATCAACTATAGTATCAAGTTGTGCTATCATTGAGAAAGATAGTAGTAAAGAAGAAAAAGAAAAGAAGTTTTTTAGTAAACTCAAAATAGATTTTTTAATTCTAATTATGATTACAAATATAATGCCGATTAGTATGCAAGTAGTTTAGATTTTGTTAAAACTTGTTATTCGATATCAAAATTGAAGTAGGTGTTAGGAAATGGTTCATCAACCAATGTATAATGCCACCATTCTTTGTCATAGGGCTTGAAACCGTTTTTGATCATAATATTTCGTAAAAGCATTCTGTTTTTTTCTTGTCTACTAGATAGTTTTTTATGGAATGAATGTGATATAGCTCCAAAAAAATCATAAGAACTCCCCATGTCTATTTCTTTGTTAGTTTTTATTTCTACGATACTAAGATCTACCGAGCTTCCTCTTGTATGACCAGATTTTGATGCTATAAAACCTAATTTAAATAAGTCAGATTTACGAATTGTAGGATAATAAGATTGTTTCATTAGTGTATCGTTTAGTTTTTTAGCCCATCTAACAAAATGATCTACAGAATGTTGAGGTCTGTATGCATCATATACTTTTAAACTTAAACCCATCTGCTTTAGCTCAGCCTGAACTTTTTTTAAAGCATTAGCTGCAGCATTAGAAATAATTATAGTATTTTTCTTGTAGGCATCTATTTTCTTTCCAATAAAATTATTACTTGAAAAATATCTGAGTTCTTGTTGTATAGATTCATCAACTTCTGATAAATACGAAAACCCTTTTTTAAGTATTTGAGCATTCATTTGACTACATGTTAGAAGCACAAAAAAAATAACATAGTTTTTCATGTAATAAAAGTATTGAAAATATTTAATTTTGTGAATTATGGAAGCATTAACATTAACTACACCAGCACTATTATTTTCGGCAATTTCTTTAATTATGTTAGCTTATACTAACAGATTTCTAGCATACGCAGCAGTAATCAGAAATCTACATGCTGTTTATTTAGATAAAAAAGACGAATCTTTATTAAGACAGATCAAAAACTTAAAACTTAGGTTAACCTTAACCCGTTGGATGCAAATATTTGGGATAGGGAGTTTATTGTTGTGCGTTTTAACGATGTTTTTAATTTATATTGAGTACAAAATCGTAGCCATTTGGTTGTTTGGCATAGCACTTCTATTGTTAATTATTTCTTTGGCATTACTTATCAAAGAAATTCAAATTTCCTCAAAAGCTTTGGAGTATCATCTTTCAGATATAGAAGATCATTTAAAAAAAAATAAGAGCTGATTAATTATAGACAGCTCTTATTCATTTAAATAACAAAACTAAATATTGCTTTTTTATATCGTAGTAATTATCTCATTATTAATTAGAGATACTTCCTCCAGATGATGTTTTTCTTGTTATTTTTTCTGGATTTCCTTCAAAAGATATTCCTCCTCCGCTACTAGCTTTTCCATCTATAGACTCGGATGCATGAACACTTATACTTGCTCCACTACTTACCTTAGCAGTAACATTTTTAGATAGTAAATTATTGGCATTTATTGAGCTGCCACTAGATGCACTTGTTTCATGAATGTTGGTTTTACCTTTAATTTTCATATTTGAACCACTACTAGAACTTGATACTACGTTGTTAGCATTTACCTCTATATTGGCACTTGCGCCACTACTAGTGCTCGAAGTAAGATTAACTGCTTTAAGCTCTAGAGTTAACCTAGCGCCACTGCTAGAAACAACATTAAGATCTGTAGCTTTTAGTATAGTACTAGTTATTACATTGCTTCCACTAGAGGCTTTCAATTCTTCTAGGGTATTTACTGTTAGGTACACTTTTTTTGAAGCAGATTTCCAAATATTTTTTTCAGTGTAAATTTTTAATTTTCCATCCTCAACCTCTGTGATAATAATGTCATGTAAATTTTCATCAGCTTCTACAGTTAGTGAAACTTCACTCCCTTGGTCTATAATTAATTCTATACCTGCGCTTACTTTAACCTTAGTAAAATCCTCACTAATATCTCTATTAATAGAGATTACATTCTTATTTCCTTCAATTCTATTTAACATGTCTATTCCACAAGAATAAAGGGTAGCTAAGAATAAGAAGGCTGTAATTTTGATCATTATTTGTTTCATGATTTTTTTTTTTGATAAATTTATAATTCTATTTGTATTTACCTAAATACAGATTACCCAATTGTTGTTTTTTTTAGATGAACTGTTTAAAATGATATTTTTAATTACATCACAGGTTCATTTACACAGTCTGTACAATTCAGTCCTTTTTCTGTCATTTCAAAAAAATGATTTGTTAAATCTCCATGATATAAGTTGTTACTATTTTTAGTTCGATATAAGAAGCTGAGAATACTAGTGTCTATAAACAAAATGTTATTTTCGGGAACATATATCGTCACATATACAATTTCATCACTTGACCTATGATTTAAATGAGACAAGAAAAATGCATTTAACTTTAGAGTACTATCTTTTATTGAATAGCTATAATCAATTTTTGTAGCATTTTCAGTAGCCTTATTTTTATTTCTTCCTTCTGAGACTTTTCTTATTTCAAATATAAATTCTTCAGTATTACTTTTTTCTACAGATACTTTTACGTTGGTAGCATAAATTTTTTTAACACCATTATCCTCTACTTTTATTCTCTTAGTACTTCTTCTTAATTTATCTTGATAATAAAGTTCATCATCATTAACCATTTTTAAAAGCAAGGTGTCTTTAGAGGTTAAATTTAGCGGATAAGTTTCAATTTTGGTTCCATTATATGCATCAGATGTGCCTATATCTATTCCTGCAAAAAGAACTGTTAATAGTGCTACAATCCAGATACCTAGTAATGACAAAGACACCGTTTTGCTAAGTTGTTTTATGTTACTTGAAATGATCCTAAGACCAAGTATAAAAAGAATCAAAAAAGGAAATCCAATTAAAATAAAAATGCAAATAGTTAGTATCCAGTATGGTATGATTGAATCATATACGAAATTGGGGAGGTTTATAAGATCTCCACCATACCCTAATAATTCAAAACTTCCTAAAGAGAAAACTCCAAAGAAAATAGAGATTAAAATAATTGCAGAAAAAACAACTATAATAATACCTATAAATTTTCCTATTACATTAAATACAACAGTAATAATACTTCCAATGATATTAAGTAACTCTTCTAAGCCAGAGGTGGTACTCTTTCTATTTCTTTGAAACCCATCGGCTACTTTTTTTTTTACATTATTAGCGCCATCCTCAATGGTTTCTTTGATAGAACTGAACTCTTCTCTAATTTTTTTTTCAATATTATCAATAGTTACGCGCTCTCCCTCCATTTGAAGCTTTTCTGCAGTTGTTTTTGCCTCCGGAGTAACAATCCATAATATAATGTAGGCAATAAGACCCATCCCAGAAAAAATAGTTAATAAGATAAATGCTATTCGAATCCAAACCACATCAAGATCCAAATAATGAGCAATTCCTGCTGAAACACCACTTATTAATCTATTTTCACGATCTCTAAATAATTTTTTAGAATTGCTTTTGCTGTTGTTAGATTTAGACTGAGTTTTTTGGAAGCTTTCATCACTATCTGAGTAATCTTCTGGCTCTCCCATTATTTTTATAATATGATGAATGTCTAGTTCATTAACTACTTGACGAGTTTCTGTAATTTTTTCACATAATAACTCACAAATTCGTGCCTCTATATCAGCAATAATTTCATTTTTACCCTCTGGATCGTCACTTAAAGATTTAGCAATGGCGTCTAAATACTTTCTTAATTTTTGGTAGGCGGTTTCGTCTATGTGAAAAAAATATCCTCCTAAATTTATATTGATAGTCTTATTCATTTTTTATTATTTGTTATTTGGTTTACGGCAACCATTAAATTATTCCAGGTTGTATCTAACTCTTTTAAAAAAAGTTTCCCACTTTCTGATAATACATAGTATTTTCTTGGTGGACCAGAACTGGATTCTTCCCATCGATAGGATAATAAACCAGAATTTTTTAGCCTAGTGAGTAAAGGGTATATGGTTCCTTCTACAACAATCATTTCTGCACTTTTAAGTGTAGATATAATTTCAGAAGTATAGGCATCTCCGTGTTGTAAAATAGACAAAATACAATATTCTAATACTCCTTTTCGCATTTGGGCTTTCGTGTTTTCTATCTTCATAAATGCAGTATAATTTTATATTATATAAGGTTTCTTCATGCAAATATATGGTAAAAGATAGTATTATGCAAAACATAGTACTATGCAAATTCATGAAATAAAATGTCCCCATAAATTAGGAGGGATAAATTTCCCTATTTGTGGGGATTGATTTAGTTGTTAAATATTCTCAATTTGTGATTGATTAAAAAACATGAACTAATCTAAACTAATATTTATGTTATCAATTGAAGAATGCAAACTAGCCATCAATAAATGGGGAAAATCAAGAGGTAATTTTGAAGAGGTGAAAAAACAATTAATCTCTGCAGTTGAGTCTGTTCATGAATATGGAATATACTTCACAAAAGTTGATCAAGAAATACTTGTTAACTATAAGGGGAATTCAAAAAGATCTATTTTTATTAATAATGAAGATTTATCTAAAAGAGAAATAGAGGTTTTAAAGCTAATATGTGATGAATATACTAGTCAAGAGATTGCAGATAAATTATTCATAAGTAAACGAACTGTAGAGGGTCATAGGCAAAAAGTAATTGATAAAATTGGTGCGAAAAATACAGTTGGCTTGGTTGTATATGCCATAACTAATAAACTATATACTTTGCCAGACTTTTAACAAAACTAACTATTGTGAAAATATTTTTTTTAGGCTACACTAAATTTGAACTTTAGAAATTGATATAGAAGAAGTCTCATGGATTTTTTATTTATTATATTTTCATTCTAGAAAGTATTGTAACTTTTTTTTCATACTTTTCTAAATAAATTGATTGATAAATACCTTAAAAAACTATGAAGCATCTAAAATACTTTTTATTGTTTGTTTTTTTTGCTGGAGTTTATAGCTTACTAAAGATATTTATCTTTAAAAATGAAATAGATAAATTATTTATTTTGGAAACAATTGTAGCTAGTGTCATAGTGATAGTTGTAGTTTACTTTTTAAATAATTATTCAGAGACGAATAATTAAATTCATTCATAAGATTTCAAAATACTTGAAGTTAATAAATTCACTAATTATAGGTATCTTTCGCAATAAATTTACACTATATGAATATTACACCTAAAAGAATAAACAGATTTATGTTTTTTAAGCTGCCCCTTGCATATTTAGGTGGGGTACGAGTGGTTTCCATAGAAAAAGAGACAGCCATAGTAAACATTACTCATAAATGGATAAATCAAAACCCTTTCAAATCTATGTTTTGGGCAGCACAAGGAATGGCTGCAGAAATGGCAACAGGTGTGCTGGTAATGAAGGGTATAGAAAACTTAGGAAAAAATGTCTCCATGTTGGTTACCAATCAGCGTGGTAATTTCACCAAGAAAGCCACTGGTAAAATTAGGTTTGAATGTCATCACGGAGGGTTAGTAGCTAATGCTCTAGAGGAATCTGCAGAGAATGGAGAGGGTAGAGTAATTACTATGAAGGCAGAGGGTTTTAACAAAGATGGCGTGTCTGTATGTAATTTTCACTTTGAGTGGAGTTTAAAAGTGAAGCAATAAATAGCTTTTAATTATTTTTCAGTTTCCTTAATGTTTTTAATAAATTCTGCTAGTTTTTCACCATAATAAGACTGCTTTACTTTTTTAGTCAAAGAATTATTAATACTATCTAAGTACTTTACATTAGCATTTACCAGTTCAGTTAAAGTTATATAAGCAGCTGCTTCTGTATCTGAGTTATTTAAAGCAAAATTAATGGTGAAAATGTATTTTTTTAAATTTTGTTTTTCAGCTTGTTTTCTCAAAGATTGAGAAGTTTCTATATCACTGTCTATTTGAGCTTGCATATTTGCGGCTAAAAGATCTAGTTGCTTATCCTGAAACTTACTAGCTACCTCTTTATACTTTTCCAATATTTTTTGATTGTTAGATCCATCAATTCTTGGCGAGATACCAAATTTTTCTATTTGATCATTGACAGTAATAATTCCCTCTTCACCAAAAAAAGAAAGTGTACTTTGGTTTTGATCTAAACTTAGAAAATACATTTCTGGGGAGGTAATATTATCTGAAAGCGTAAAGGAGTCTTTTCCAAATAAATGAATAGAATCTATAGAAACTATTAAGGTATCTCTCATTTTTTTTAGATATAATGTTCCTTTTTTTATTCCTTTAATTTTTCCTTGAACTACCATATTACCCAACTCTTTTTCTTTAGAGCAAGCAACTATTAAGAGCAATAAACCAATTACCAATATTTTCTTCATAAGATTATAAAACTTTAGGCTGCAAATATGCAGATTTCTATTTAAACAGATGCAGCTAATTCTAATAAAATAGTACATCCAATGGCAGCTACAGTACCTATAGCATAACCAAAAACAGCTAACAATACACCTACTGTTGCTAATGAGGGGTGAAATGCTGAAGCTACAATAGGAGCAGAGGCTGCACCTCCAACATTAGCTTGGCTACCAACTGCTAAAAAGAAGTAAGGAGCTTTAATTAGTTTGGCTACTAAAATTAAAAGCCCAGCATGAACAGACATCCAAACAATTCCAATAATAATTAAACCCCAGTTGTCAAAAATCATGGTTAAATCCATTTTCATTCCAATGGTAGCAACCAATATATAAATAAAAATACTTCCAATTTTACTGGCTCCTGCTCCTTCATAATTTTTTGCTTTAGTATAGGAAAGTAAAACAGCAATAATTGTAGAAATACTAACTAACCAGAAAAATTTAGATCCTAAGAAAGTAAATATATTTCGTGTAATTTCAGATGAAATACCACTAATAAGGCCTTTAAAAAATCCAGCTAGAAAACTAGCTGCAAAGTGTCCAAAACCAACTGTGCCAAATGCAATGGCTAGAATAATCATATAATCTGTAAGCGTTGGATTCTTTTGTATTTTTTGAGTAAAAGAAATTACTTTTTCTTTTAATTCTTCGATAGCAGAAGTGTCTGCTTTAAGCCATTTATTGATAGCGTCTTTTTTACCAATACCGATTAGTAAAATAGCCATCCAAACATTAGCAACAACAATATCTACAAAGATCATTCCTCCATATTTTGCAGGATTGTATTGATAAATTTCTAACATAGCAGTTTGGTTAGCACCGCCACCAATCCAACTTCCTGCAAGTGTAGAAAGACCACGCCAAACAGCATCAAAATCTGCACCACCAACAGTTTCTGGAGATACCAAAGAAATAAGTAATATGGCTATAGGGCCTCCAATAATAATCCCAACAGTACCCGTAAAAAACATAATTAATGCTTTAGAACCCAAATTAAAAATAGCCTTTAAATCTATACTTAAAGTCATTAATACTAGGGCAGCAGGTAGTAAAAATCTACTGGCTACATAGTATAATTGAGAACTTCCTTTTACAACTTCACCACTAGTATTTGTGTTTTGCCATTCGGGAGCTATAGCGCCTATGGTGGTGAAGATAGCTGGTATAAAATAGGCTATAAATAGACCAGGTACAATTTTGTAAAATTTATGCCAAAAGCCACTTGTTTTAGATTCTGTATAAAATACAAAACCAAGTGATATCATTAAAATTCCGAATACGATTGCATCATTGGTGAAAAGTGGTTGTTCCATGATTTAGATTTTAGCTAAAATACTAAAATAGTAGTGTAAAAAAAGCGAAGTTAAAAAACTTCGCTTTTGAGATTAAAATTTTTGTATTTCCTTAAAAGGAGAAATACGAATAGTTTCTAATGTTGTTTTGTAGGTTTTCCAATCTGTTTCAAAAAACGAATTAGTTTTTTTAACAGCATCATTAAATGCTTTTTTAAATTGGCTTATCAATCGTTCTTCAGTGGAGGTTAGATGTCCAAATCTGCTTCCAACGTATCTTCGCGCAGAGAAGTAGCGCCTATTAACGGTAACCTCTGGGTTTCTTGTAATACCTTGGCGTTTGTCTACACTTCCTATATATACAGCAATAAGCTTGTCTATTTTTGTGATGATGTCTTTAGATAACTTTATTTGATCTTTATATTTTTTTTTGTCTTCTTTGGTAAGGTCTTTTTTAAATGTTGTAGCCGTTTGTTTACTCTCTACTAATTGCTTTACAATATCTGCCATCAACTGCTGATCTTTCTCTAAATCTTTGCTCGTATTATAAATCTCTGTAATGGCTTTTGAAGACATTTCTAATCTTGGATCAAATTCAACTTTTATAGTACTTTTAGATGTTTGATCTCCAAAATGCATTTTTAAATTATAGATTCCTGGCTTCACAGAAACACCTCCAGATTCAAAGCTTCTTTTTCTAATTTTCCTTGACGGTCTATCTGCACCTTTTTCGTTCATGTACCAGTACATTCTATGAACTCCGTTCTCTTTAGGTGCTTTTTGTTTTAGTGTTCTAATTAAACGAGATCCTTCAAAAACTTCTAATTTAATAGAGTCAAATTTTACGGCTGAAACAGTCTCTTTTACTGCTTCTGTTGTGACTGCTTTTTTAGTTCTTTTACGCTTCTTTTTTGTTTTGGTATTGCTTTCTCCTTTCTTTTCTTCAGTTGCATCTGACCTATTAATATAATACGAAATCATAGCTCCAGATTTTTTGTTTTCTCCGTTAAATAAGGCATCACCTCCAAATCGACTTCCTGTAGGTTGTTGATAAGCTGCTTGGTATGCAGTTGGGGGGGTAAATAACTGAAGTTTTTTATTTAATACATTTCCATTAGCCATAGCACGAAGCGGTCTAATATCATCTAAAACCCATGCTGCTCTACCAAAAGTACCAATTACTAAATCATGTTCTCTAGGTTGTATTACCAAATCTTTTGTAGAAACTGTTGGAAAACCAGCAGTCCATTTCATCCATTGGTTCCCGGCATTTAAAGAGATATACAAGCCATCATCTGTTCCTAAGAACAGTAAGTTAGCATTAATAGGATCTTCAACGATGCTTAGGGTATAGCTTTTAACATCGTTTTCATCAACAATTCTGGACCAAGTAGTACCGTAATCTTTTGTCCTGTAGGCATAAGGAGTATAATTAAAACGTCTATAATCGTTGGCAATTAATAAGGCCTCTCCTTTGTTTTTGTTGGAAGCTTTTATTTGTGCTATCCAACTACCTGTAGGTAATCCTGGAATATTAGCACTAACATCTGTCCAGTTTCCACCTCCATTTTTAGTTATATGAACTCTACCGTCATCAGACCCAATCCAAAGTAAATCTTTTTCAACTTCTGAGGGTTCTATCACTAGTATAGTAGTATGGTTTTCTGCACCAGTTGCATCCATAGTTAATCCACCACTTTCTCCTTGTTTTTGTTTTTCTTTATCGTTGGTAGTTAAATCACCAGATATAATAGTCCAGGTAAGTCCTTTGTCTGTAGATTTATGCACAAACTGGCTTCCAAAATACAAGGTGCTAGTATCAAAAGGATCCATATTTATGGCAGAATTCCAGTTAAAACGAAGGGCCACATTAGGGTCTGGGTGTGTAGGTTTTACAGAATAATTATTTCCTGTGATATGGTCATATCTCACCACAGAACCCTGCTGACTCATAGACCATCCGTAACGAGAATCGTCTTTGTCTGGCACCACATCAAAACCGTCTCCAAAACTAATTTCTTGCCAATATGAATTTCTAATTCCTTGGGCTTTCCATACATATGCTGGACCTCTCCATGAGCCATTGTCTTGCATTCCGCCGTAAACGTTGTATGGATATTCATTGTCAACATTAATGTGATAAAATTGAGCTACAGGTAAATTTCCAATAAAACGCCAAGTAGCTCCTTTATCTTTGGTAATATTCATTCCCCCATCATTTCCGTCAATCATAAATGAACCGTCATCAGGATGAATCCACCATGCGTGATGATCTGGGTGAACACCATTAGAAACTCCATAGGCTGGCATTAATTCTTTAAAGTTTTTTCCACCATCATCAGAAACATTCACATAAGTAAATACTGTGTAGATTCTATTTTCATTTTGTGGGTCAACATAAATTTCTGAGTAATAAAAAGGTCTATTTCCAATACCAGGTTTATCATTTATTTTTTTCCACTTAAACCCACCATCTTCACTTTTATATAGTGCGTTCTTTTTTGCCTCTACCAAAGCGTAAATAACATTTGGATTACTTCTTGAAATAGCAACACCAATTCTTCCTAATTCCCCTTTTGGAAAGCCTTCTTTTTCGGTCACTTCTTTCCAAGTATCGCCACCATCGTGGGTAATGAATAAACCACTGCCTTCACCACCTGATTTAAAAAACCAGGGATCGCGTTTGTGTTCCCACATGGCAGCAATTAATTTGTTTGGATTTGAAGGATCCATCACCAAATCTGCAACACCAGTTTTAATATTCTTATATAGAATTTGTTTCCATGTTTTTCCACCATCTATGGTTTTGTATACACCTCTTTCTTTATGTTCTCCCCAGGGGGATCCTATAGCGCCCACATATACCGTATTTGGATTTGTTGGATCAATGATAATTCTATGAATGTGACGGGTTTTTTCAAGTCCCATAGGCACCCAGTTTTTCCCACCATCTAAAGATTTATAAATACCATATCCGCCATTTAGGCTGTTTCGAGGATTTCCTTCACCAGTTCCTGCCCAAATAACACTCGGGTTAGATTGTTGAATAGCTACAGCACCAATAGAGGCAGTTATTTCTTTGTCAAAAATTGGGTCCCATTTAATTCCTCCAGATGTAGATTTCCATAGACCTCCTGAGGCTGTCCCAACATACATAATGTCTGGATTTGAATTTACAACATCTATAGAGGTTACTCGACCACTCATACCACCTGGACCAATATTTCTAGGAGTCATATTTTTAACCAAATCCATGGAGAATTCTTGTGAGAATAAAGAAAATGAGAATATTGTAAGTAGTATAGTAAAGATTTTTTTCATCAGTAAAGGTTTAATTAATTCTTAATGATTTAAAGGTACGAGTTCTCATTTTTAAAAAATCTTAAAGAAATGTTAATGGAATTTTTTCTAATCAATTAAAAATAGTTAGTTCTTTATATTAATATGTTTGTTTTTTTTAAATTTTGCCTCCACAATTTTTTTACCTTAGCTATATGATAAAACATAACATTATGTTAAGAGGTAAATTATTAGTTTTTTTTCTGTTTTTAGGAGTAGTATCTTTTGCAACAAATCACAAACCAGTCTGGGGGCAAACGGGTCACAGAGTTGTTGGAGAAATAGCCTATAACCATCTAACAAAAAAAGCGAAAAGAAATATAGAGAAATTATTAAAAGGAGAGGGTTTAGCTACCATATCTACCTATGCAGATGAAATTAAATCTGATAATTCTTATAGAAAATATAGTTCCTGGCATTATGTGAATTTTGAAGTAGGAGAAACCTACGAAACATCAGAGAAAAACCCAAAAGGAGACCTAGTTCAAGGAATTAAAATATGCCAGCAGATAATCTTAGATCCCAAATCTAATGATGAAGAAAAAATATTTCACTTGAAACTATTAGTTCATTTGTTAGGAGATTTACATCAACCTTTACATACCGGAAGGGCAGAAGATAGAGGAGGGAATACGATAAAAGTTAAATGGTTTAGAGGGAAAACAAACTTACATTCAGTTTGGGATACAAAAATGATTGAGTCTTATAATATGACTTACACTGAGTTGTCTGATAATTTAGATTATTTTTCAAAAAATCAAAAAGAAGCTATTCAAAAAGGAACTGTTATAGATTGGGTTAATGAATCTAGGGAACTCGCGATGATGGTTTATGATTCCGCAAAAATTGACCAAAATTTAAGCTATAGATATATGTACGATCATTTTTCAACTGTAAAAACTCAACTAAAAAAAGGGGGCTTGCGTTTGGCTAAAGTTTTAAACCAATTATTTGGTTAGAATATATAAGTAGAATAGTTAATTATATTATTCTGATACTGTCAGTCTAGCTTGAGCTTTTACAGAAATATCTGCATAAATTTTGCTTTTATATTTTAAGTATCCAGTGATTGCTATCATAGCAGCGTTGTCTGTTGTATACTCGAATTTCGGAATATAAGTAGTCCATCCCCAGTGTTTTTGAGCCAGCTGTAGTCTTTTTCTAATTTCAGAATTTGCAGAAACCCCACCGGCAATAGCTACATGTTTAATACCTGTTTTTTTAACTGTGTTTTTTAGTTTTTCAATTAAAATTTCTACAATGGTGTGTTGAATTGATGCACAAATATCATATAAGTTTTCTTCAATAAATTTTGGATTTTCTTTTAAATTTCTTTGAATAAAATAAAGAATTCCTGTTTTTAGACCACTAAAGCTAAAGTCTAGATCACCTACTTTTGGTTTGGTAAATGAAAACTTTTTAGGATTTCCTAGTTGAGCATACTTATCAACTAAAGGTCCACCTGGATAGGGTAAACCTAAAATTTTAGCAGATTTGTCAAAAGCTTCCCCTACAGCATCATCAATTGTTTCTCCTAAGACCTCAAATGTAAAATAATCAGTTACTCTAACAATTTGAGTATGACCTCCACTAATTGTCAGACAAACAAAAGGAAAAGGAGGGATCTCTGTATTTTCTTCTTTAATGAAGTGAGCTAAAATGTGTCCTTGCATATGATTTACATCTATCAAAGGGATGTCTAAACCCAAAGCCAACGATTTGGCAAATGAAGTTCCTACTAGTAAAGACCCCATTAACCCTGGACCTCTAGTAAAAGAAATAGCATGTAGATCTTCTTTAGTAATGCCGGCTTGCTCAATGGCTTGTTGAACCACTGGAACAATATGTTGTTGATGTGCTCTGGAAGCTAATTCTGGAACCACACCTCCATATTTTGCATGTATTTCTTGATTGGCTACTATATTACTAAGGACTCTGCCATTACAAATTACTGCAGCGCTAGTGTCATCGCAAGATGATTCAATTCCTAAAATATATGTATTTTGTGTAGTCATAAATGATTTTTACAAAATTAGCTATTATAAAATAGTCTGTTTCTTTTTAAATGAGAAATTTATTAGTTTATTAATTTTATCGTTCTTTGTATAGAAAGGGGCTATTTTTGCGTTACTATCCCAAAGTCAACATTTATAATTTAAAAGCAAATCAAAAAGAATTTTAAAATACTGTTCAAGTGGTTAAAGTACCTAGTTTTATTCTTGGTATTTCTTATCATTACTTTTTCAATTCCTGCGGTTCAAACAAAACTAGCTGGGTTAGTTACAGAGAACTTAAATGAAGATTTTGGAACAAGTTTAAAGATTAGTAAAGTAGATCTTTCCTTCCTTGGATCTGTTTCTCTTAAAGGTATAGAAATAAAAGATCATCATCAAGACACATTAATTTACGTAGAAAGATTAAGGTCTTCTTTATTAGATGTAAAAAGAATTTTAGAAAATAACATTCAATTAAAAAGTACCTCACTCAAAGGAGTATATGTAAATGTTAAGAATTACAAAGATGAAGAAATTGATAATTTAACTGTATTTGTAGATAAATTTGAAGATGATAATCCAACAGATCCTTCATCAAATCCTTTTAAAATAAGTTCTTCAAATATTTATTTTGAGAATATTAATTACAAACAAATTGATGAAAATAAAACCATTCCATTAGATTTTGCAGCTTATCATGGTGGAGGGAGTCTTCAAGATTTTTCTATTGTAGGTCCAAATGTTTTTTTGAAAATAAGAGGACTCTATTTTATAGAAAATCGAGGTTTAGAAATTACTAATTTGACTACAGATTTTAAGTATACAAAATCTCAAATGCAGTTTTATAACACAATTCTTCAAACAAATACTTCTACTTTGTTTGCTGATATAGATTTTAATTATGAGAGGGAAAACTTGAGCAAATTTATTGAATTGGTAAATATCAATGCCAATTTTAAGAATAGTTTTGTATCAACTACAGACTTAAAAAAAATTTACAAGGAATTTGATGGAAATGATATTTTAAGATTTGAAACCACTCTAAAGGGGTCCCTCAATAATTTTTCTTTACAAAGTTTAAATTTAAGTTCAGACAAAGGCATTGAAATTATTGGAGATGTAAACTTAATTAATTCCGTAAAACAAGAAGAGTTTTTTTTATCTGCAAATCTAGAAAATGCTTCAGCAGATTATTTTAAATTAAAAGAAGTATTTCCAAACCTATTAGGAAAGACCCTACCAACAGAATTGATAAAATTTGGAGAATTTTCATTGTCAGGATTTACAAAAATTACACCTAGTTCAATAGAGGCAACTTTAGATATTAACTCTGAAATTGGTAAGGTAGTTGCAGATTTAGAATTAAATAATTTTGATAGTTTAGATAATGCAGTATATAATGGAGAAGTATTGTTGGATAAATTTGATTTAGGAAATTTATTTGATGATGATACTTTTGGAAATTTTTCATTTGAGGGACTGGTAGATGGAAAAGGATTTAGATTAGAAAATATTAACACACAACTTATAGGAACTATTTCTCAAATAGAGTTTAATAAGTATAATTATCAAAATATAACCGTCAATGGTCTATATCAAAACAATTTATTCAATGGTAAGCTTGGGTTTGTTGATGATAATTTAAACGGAACTTTTGAAGGATTAGCAGATTTATCTGAGGAAATTAATAAATTTGATTTTAAAACAACTATAAATTACGCTAACCTAAGAGCATTAAATCTTTATTCTAGAGATAGTGTTTCTGAGTTAAGCGGAGTAATTGATTTAGATTTAACAGGTAATAAATTAGACAATGTTATAGGTATAGCAAATTTTAAAAATATTGAATATACCAATGAAAAAGAATTGTATCCATTTAAACAATTTTTAATTTTCTCTACCCTTAAAGACGGAGTTAGACAAATAAGAATTGACTCTGAAGATATTATAAAAGGTGAGTTGATAGGTGATTTTAAGTTTGAAGAAATGCTACCTCTTGCACAAAATGCTTTGGGAAGTATGTACTCCAATTATACTCCATATGAAGTTTCATTAAATCAATTTCTGAAGTTTGATTTTGTAATATATAATAAAATAGTAGATGTTTTTTATCCAGAAATATCAGTCGCTCCAGGTACTAAGATTATTGGTAGTATTAAATCAGATGATAATCAATTAAAAGTAAAAATTAACTCGCCAAAAATCACAGCCTTTGAAATCATCATAGATTCGTTGTCTTTAAATACAGATAATAAGCGAAGTCTATATGACACTTCCTTAAGTGCTAAAAGTATAAAAACACCATCATACTCTCTATCTAAAGTATTGCTTTTTAATAAAACAATTAATGATACGTTATTTTTTAAATCAGTTTTTAATGGTGGAGTTTCTGAAAAAGAGAAATTTAATTTAGATTTCTTTTACACAATAGACAACAATAAAAAATCTGTTCTAGGAATAGAGAAATCTACATTTAATTACAAGGGCAACGTATGGGATCTAAATCCAGATAATAATTCTGAAAATAAGATGATTTTTGATATAAATGCAAATGAATATGTGTTTTCACCATTTAGATTAAAATCCAATGAACAAGAAATTAATTTCAAAGGAACTGTTAGAGACTCTACATTTAAAAATATTGATATAGATTTTACTAATGTATATTTAAAAAGTTTTTTACCAACAATAGATAGCCTAAAATTAAAGGGAAAGTTAGACGGTACTGTAACTATTTATCAAAAGGAAGGTGTCTACGGACCAAAAGGAAATCTGTCGGTTGAAGATTTTGAAATTAATAATTTTAAACAAGGTGATTTATCTTTAAATATTGAAGGTGAAAGCTCTTATGAAAAATATGATGTTAACTTTTCTTTAGAAAGAGAGCAAGTAAAAAGTATTTCTGCCATAGGCTCCTTGGATTTTTCAGAAACAAGACCAAAAATAGATGTTAGTGTTAATCTTGAAGAGTTTGAGTTAAATGCTTTTAGTCCTTTAGGTGAAGACGTCTTGTCAAAAATAAGAGGTGATGCTACAGGTGATTTTACTTTGAGGGGGTTTCTTAGAAACCCTGAAATGGAAGGCAAGTTATTGCTCAAAGATGCAGGATTACAATTCCCTTATCTAAATATTGATTTTGATTTTGATGGTGACACAACTGTTGGTTTAAATGGCCAATCCTTTGAATTAAACAATATTAACTTATTAGATACTAAATATCAGACTAAAGGAGTCTTAGATGGAACTATAACTCATCAAAATTTTGATCAATGGGCTTTAGATATTGATATTTTAACACCAAACTTGTTGGTATTAGACACTGAAAATTCTGATGAGGCTTTATACTATGGAACAGGTTTTATTCAAGGAAACGCCAGTATTACCGGCTTAACAAATAATATTACCATAGATGTAAATGCAAAAACGATGCCCAATACAAGTTTTGTGATTCCATTAAAAGACATTGCATCGATAGAAACGTATAGGCTAATTCATTTTAAATCTGAGCAAACAGTAGAAGAACTTCAAGAAAAATTAGCTTTAGATGCTATTGAAGGAGTGTCATTAAATATAGACCTAGAGGTCACAAAAGATGCACAAGCTCAAATAGTAATAGATGAAGTAAATGGAAGTGAACTAAGTGGAAGAGGATTAGGTGATTTACGAATAGAAATCAATACAAATGGTAAGTTTGCTATGTTTGGAGATTACACAATAGATACAGGTATTTATAACTTTAAATATGGAGGAATAGTTAATAAACCATTTACTATTTTAAAAGGAGGAACTATCGCATGGAGTGGCAATCCTTACGAGGCTAATTTAAATGTAACAGCAGTGTATACAACCAATGCCAATCCAGCTGTCTTGTTAGAGAATTTTAATACAAATAGAAAAATACCTGTTGATTTGATTACCAATATTTCAGGTAGTTTATTTAATTCTAAACAAGATTTTGATATTGAAATTCAAAACTCAAATTCTACAATTGCTTCAGAGTTAGACTTTGTGTTAAATGACAATGATGTGAATTCAAAAATGCGTCAATTTTTAACACTCCTTGCCGCAGGAACATTCGCAAATCCAAATGGAGGTAATATTAATGGAAGTGAACTACTAACTGGAACAACATCTAATGCAATAGGTTCAATTTTGTCAGATATTATAAGTAGTAATACAGTAAGATTAGATTTAGGTTATTCAACTGGAGGGATACAAAGCCCTCAAGATGAGCTAATCACAGACGATCAATTTGATGTATCACTTACCACTCAAATTAGTAAAAATATAATTGTGAATGGTAAGGTTGGGGTACCTGTTGGAGCTCAAACACAATCTAGTGTTGTTGGGGAGGTAAAAGTTGAGGTGTTATTAAATGAATCAGGTAATTTCAGAAGTGTAATTTTTAATAGACAGAATGAAATTCAATATTCTGCTCAAGAGGAAGGATATACTCAAGGGATAGGATTGTCTTATCAAGTTAATTTTAATTCGCTGTCTGATTTGTTAAAAAAAATCGGATTAAAGAAGAAAAAAAATAATAAAATGATTGAAACAAAAGATTCAATCATATCTAATCACAAAGGACTTTTAAATTTCAAAAATAATAACAATTAAATTTTTGATATTATTTCTGTAAATTTATTAGAGTGAAATTAACTCACAAATAATACTACTTTGCTAGTAAAATAACCGAAATCGATTTCGTTTTTTTTTTGTTCAAAGTAAGTTTTAATAAGTATTTTTACATTTAAATTATGGGAAAAATTAATAAAATAGCCGTAATGACATCAGGAGGTGATTCTCCTGGTATGAATGCTGCAATTCGTTCAGTAGTAAGGACTTGCGCCTACTACAGTAAAGAATGTATTGGGGTGTACAGAGGGTATCAAGGAATGATTGAAGGAGATTTTACTACGCTAACTGCTAGAAATATTAACAATATCATTAACAAAGGAGGCACCATACTAAAATCTGCGAGATCTGATGAATTTAGAACTCCTGAAGGAAGGAAGAAAGCGTTTAAGCAATTAAAAGATAATAACATAGATGGTCTAGTAGTTATTGGGGGAGATGGATCTTTTACTGGAGGTGTAGTTTTTAATAAAGAATATAATTTTCCAGTTATAGGAATACCTGGTACTATAGATAACGATATTTTCGGAACCTCACATACTATTGGTTATGACACTGCCTTAAATACTGCAGTAGATGCAATAGATAAAATTAGAGATACAGCATCTTCTCACAATAGATTATTCTTTGTGGAAGTAATGGGTAGAGATGCTGGATTTATTGCTTTGAATGCTGGTGTTGGAGCTGGAGCAGAAGAAATTTTGATCCCAGAAGAAAATTTAGGATTAGACAGGTTACTGGAATCTTTAGTAAAAAGTAGAAAATCGGGTAAATCCTCAAGTATAGTTGTAGTGGCTGAGGGTGATAAATCAGGAAAAAATGTCTTTGAATTAGCTGAGTATGTTGAAGAAAATATGCCGGAATATGACGTTAGGGTTTCAGTTTTAGGGCACATGCAAAGAGGAGGTACACCCTCTTGTTTTGATAGAGTCTTAGCTAGTAGGCTCGGCGTGAAAGCAATAGAAATGATCATAGAAAATAAAACCAATTTAATGATTGGTCTTAAGAATAATACAGTAATAACTACAGACCTAGAAGAGGCAATTACTGGAGGGCATGAAATTAATAAAGAACTCCTTAGAGTTTCTGATATCATGTCAACATAATATAAAAATAAATTAAATAAAAAATGATTAAAGTAGGAATAAACGGTTTTGGTAGAATAGGTAGATTAGCATTTAGATCTGCAATCAATAGATCAAATATTCAAATTGTTGGAATCAACGATTTATTAGATGTAGAATATCTAGCTTACATGTTAAAATATGATTCTGTTCACGGGCAGTTTGATGGAGAGGTAGAAGTTAAAGATGGTAAATTATTAGTTAATGGTAATTTAATTAGAATTACTGCTGAAAGAGATCCAGCCAACTTAAAATGGGATGAAGTAGGAGCTGACTATGTTATTGAGTCTACAGGTTTTTTCTTAACTGAGGAAACAGCAGGTAAACACCTAGAAGCCGGTGCTAAAAAGGTAGTATTATCTGCTCCATCTAAAGATCATACTCCTATGTATGTAATGGGTGTTAATAATACAGAATTAAGAGCAGATCAGAAGATTTTTTCTAATGCATCGTGTACTACCAATTGTTTAGCTCCTATTACAAAAGTTTTAAATGATAATTTTGGTATTGTTGAAGGACTAATGACTACTGTTCACGCCGCTACTGCAACTCAAAAAACTGTTGATGGTCCTTCCATGAAAGATTGGAGAGGAGGTCGTTCGTCTATTCATAATATCATACCTTCATCTACAGGTGCTGCAAAAGCAGTAGGAAAAGTAATACCTTCTATGGATGGAAAATTAACAGGAATGGCATTTAGAGTCCCTACTATGGATGTTTCTGTTGTAGACTTGACTGTGAAATTAGAGAAACCAGCTTCTTATGAAGACATTTGTTTAGCTATGAAAGCTGCTTCAGAAAGCGGACCAATGAAAGGTGTTTTAGGATATACTGAAGACCTAGTTGTATCACAAGATTTTGTAGGAGAAACTAGAACTTCTGTATTTGACGCTGGTGCAGGAATTGCTTTAAATGATAATTTTGTAAAAGTAGTTTCTTGGTATGATAATGAGATTGGGTATTCAACTAAGATTGTTGATTTAATTGAATATGCAGCAACCTTATAAACATAATAAGCACATACTAAAAATAAAAAAAGTTGTCTCATATATAGACAACTTTTTTTATTTAACAGCTATCATGCTAATCTCAATATTTACAAATTTTGGTAGGTTTGCAACTTCAACAGTCTCTCTAGCTGGAGCGGACTCCTCATTAAAATAGCTTCCATAAACTTTATTTATTTCTGAAAAACTTCTCATATCTGAAATAAAAATAGAGGTTTTTACTACATTTTCAAAAGTCATATTAGCAGCAGCCAAGACAGCTTTCATATTTTCCATTACTAAAGAAGTTTCTTCTTGAATACTGTTATTTTTTAATTCTCCAGAAGATGGGTCAATTGCAATTTGACCAGAAGTATACAACGTGTTACCACTCAATACGGCTTGATTGTATGGCCCAATTGGAGCTGGAGCTTTTGAAGTTTTGATTATTTTTTTCATGATATTATTATTTTAAAAAAGTACTCTGTCTGGAGGTTTGTTTTGTTCGTATTTAAGATCACTCAAGACTCCCTTAACCCCAATAAAAAACACATAGGATTGATTGTTTCCAAATGGCACCCAATTAAAGTTAAGTTTCCAGCTATCTAGATCTCTAGAAAAATTCATTCTAGTAAAAGTGAAGCCACCACTTTGGATATCGTACCCAGAAGAAAAGCCCACTTTCCACTTAGGTGTTAAATCAAAATTCCCGCTAAACATCAACGAATGAGATTGTATACCGATATCTCTTATGCCGTTATTAACGTAGGATGCAGAATAAGCAAGGTTTAAACTCCATGGAATTTTAGATTTATAAAGTTCTGTAACCTCATCTTCTTTACTATTATTCTGCGAGTCATTAGAGTTAGATGCAAAGCTATTTGTAGGGTTAATATTTTTACCAAGTACATCTGGTGTATTTTGGTTTCCATTTCCAGAATTATTACTTTCATTATTTTGACCATCAAAATCTTTACTAGATAGTGTGTAATTAGCAGTCATATTAGCTCTAGTTAACCTAAACAATCCTTTTACAAATTTATCTATCCGTTGTCCTGTTTCATTTATTTGATAAGGGTCTAGTGAGGCATTTAAATTTAGAGCAAGCTTATCTTTAAATATTCTTGTACCAAGAGAGGCTTTTACTGGAGACCATCGTAAACTATCTGCCGCTATATTATATGACGAGTTAAAATTTAAGTTATTTAGAATTGTGATTTTTTTGTCTTCTTCATCGCTATCGGGATCTTCAGGCGCTAACTTACCCTCTATGACATTATTTAGAGAAAGTCCAATGGTGTTACTTAAACCAGATCCAGGTACGCCATAAAGCCCTATTCCACCATCAAAAGGAGAGTATGTTTCAAATGCTGTCCCTTCCAGATTACTTTGAACAGTTTCGTTATATCTTTCGGCAAAATCAGGTCTATAAGAAAAGGAAACTGACGGTCTAACCGTATGTCTAATAGCTTTTAACCGTCCCTTTTTAAAATTAAAAGTTCCATAAATATTGGTAGAAAGACTCAAGCCAGAACTGAACTCTCTAAAGTTGCTAAAACTACTTATAGTATCTGAAACAACAGTTCCAAAAGAACCATCTGTATTTTGTATTGAAGGGTCAAAGTCTTTGTTAATTTTTTTAAAATTCCATACCTCTCTATAGTTAATTTGAGGAGATAAAGTGAAGTAATTTAGTAAGGTAATATTTGTACTTGCGTCTGCCCTATGTTGAACTCCTGCTTTGGCTGTCTTAAACATTTCTGATTTAAAAAAATCATCTTCATTTGTATTGATTCTGTATTCACCCTGCATATTGTATGTTAATCCCATTTTTTGAAGTGGATTCTTTTTGATTCCACCTTTCCCGGCAAATGGATAAATTCTACTCATAGAAACCTGAAGAGAAGGAAGTGCCATAGTAACAGTACCTGTATTTGTGTTTTGAGAATGAGTAGCATTTGCACTCATATTAAATGGTGTACCAGTAAAGGTTTTTTGATATGAAATGGAAGAACTAAAGGTATTGGTTAAAAAATTTGAGTTATTAAACTCATTTAAAGATTGTCTATAATATTGGCTACTCCCTAAATTTACTGATGCACTGAAATTAGAACTTGGACTAGATTTTGAATCTTGCCTGTGACTCCATCTAACATTGAAGTTGGTTGCCTCTGAGTAATCATCAAAACCTCTAGTACTTCTAATTAATTTTTCAAAACTTAGATTGAAACCTCCTGAGAATTTATACCTAACATAATATTGAGAATTAGTTCTAAAACCCCAACTTCCATTGGAATATACATCCCCTAATAATTCAAGATCTACATAATCATTTACCGCAAAATAATATCCTCCATTCTGTATTCCTATACCTCTATTGGACGTACTTGTTTGAATCGCTGGAAAAATAAAACCTGATGTTCGGTTTTTCCCCAATGGGAAATAAGCAAATGGAAGAAAAACAGGTGTAGGTACATCAGCAATCACAAGATTACTTAATCCAGCAACTATTTTTTTATTTGGTACTACTTTCGCCTTTTTAACTCCAATATAATAATCAGGTTTTTCTTTGTCTGAACTTGTGAATTTTATCTTTCGCATGTAGATTGTAGAATCATTAACACGTTTAGCTTTCTCACCCAAAACAAACATTTCAGGTTCTTGTTTGGTTTTTATACCGTAAATGATCGCTTTTTTAGTTTTGAAGTTGTAAATCATAGAATCTTGTTCTGATTCTTGACTACCTTGTTTAAATATAGGCCTTTGATTATACCCTGTACTATCTTTGATACCTTTGGCAAACAGGGTGTTTTTTATGTAGTCTATTACTATAATACCAGCCTTTAAGTCTATGTCAGTGTATACTAGTTGAGCTTCGTTGTAGAGTGTAACTGTTTTGTTTTTTACATTTTGAGTAGTGTAATCTTTAGCAATGTGAGAAATTAAATCTGTAATAGCTTCTTTTGGGCGAATACTGTCTACTTGAACGCTATCTTGTTTTTGTGAAATTAGTGTATCTTTTTTAATAGTTGTTGTTGGTAAAAAAGTTGTTTTTGCTAAACTGTCATTAGTTATCAGCGGGATTGGTAAAACTTCTGGCTTTATATCCTGTGATCTTATGTTAGTTAGAGAACAACATAGAAGTAAAATTAAAAGTATGTAAGACAGATTTGATTGCAATATTTATTATGCTATTTTTGTGTATGAGTAAAAATATGCTTCAATATTTGAAGCACCAAATTAGAATAGCCAAAATTAGTTAAATTTTGTTGATACATACTACATATAAAGACAAATTTGATACCAAGATAACCCTAGCCATAGTAGTTATTTTCTCATTTATTTTTTTAAACACAACTCTTGTTTATTCACAAGATAAAAAATTTATTGTGGTACTTGACGCAGGTCACGGTGGGAATGATCCAGGAAATATAGGTAATGGTTATCGAGAAAAAACTATTGCACTAAAAGTTGTCAAGGAAATTCGCAATGAACTCCAAAAAATTAATGATATTAAAGTAATCTTGACTAGAGATAAAGATGTTTTAATTAATCTTTGGAAAAGAGGCGAAATTGCCAACAAAGCCAAAGCTGATTTATTTGTCTCTATTCATTGTGATTCTCATTCGTCAAATGCATATGGAGCAGGTACTTTTGTACTAGGTTTACATGCTAATAAAAGAAATTTTGATGTAGCTAAACGTGAAAATGCTGTGATTTCTCTTGAGGATAATTACAGAGAAAGATATAAAGGATTTGACCCAAATTCAGAGGAGTCTGTTCTTGGACTTACGTTATTGCAAGAGGAAAATCTAGATAAGAGTTTTTTATTAGCTGCTGATATTCAACAAAATTTTTCTAAAGCTTTAAAAAGAAAAAATAGAGGAGTAAAACAAGCAGGCTTTGTAGTTTTACATCAGACTTATATGCCTAGTGTGTTGATAGAGTTAGGTTTTCTAACGAATAAAAATGAAGGAAAGTTTTTAAATTCTAAAAGCGGTCAACAAAAGATGGCTAAAGAAATAGCTAGATCCATCAAGAAATATTACAATCAATTAAAGCTAAATACTGTAGTTGTCAATGATCAGATTTCTATTGAAAACAGCAAAGTTGATGCTACTATTAGAGACGAAGATAAGTTAGAAGAAGAGGTTATTTTTAAAATTCAAATAGCTTCAAGTAAAAATAAAATCGAACTAAAATCATACAATTTTAAGGGGTTAAAAAACGTTCAAAGAGTAAAAGTTGGGTCTTATTATAAATATTATTTTGGAGTTACTACTATTTACAACAAAGTAAAAAACTCACTTTTAAAAGCAAAAAGCAAAGGGTATTCAGATGCTTACATAGCGGCTTTTAAGAAAGGAAAAAAAGTATCTCTTACCGAGGTTTTGAAATAGTTCTTTTTCCTGTTATCTCACAAAAAATAGTAGTATTATTGTAATAAAAATTTAAAAAATGTCTAAAGAGTTAAAAACAGGTGTAGCTGCGATTATAATTTTATGTTTGGGCTATTGGGGTTTTAATTTTTTGAAAGGTCAAAACCTTTTAGAACCAGCCTCAAGAGTTTTTTATATAGAATATGATAATATCCAAGGACTCAACAAAGCCAGTACCGTTAGTATAAATGGTTTACAAGTTGGAAAAGTATCAGAAATTACCTTCAATACAGACACTGTGAAAAAAGGTAAATTGGTAGTAGAAATTGCCTTAGATAATAACTTTGAGTTTTCAAAAAATAGTGTTGCTAAAATTTATTCCACAAGTATTATAGGAGGAGAATCACTTGCAATTATCCCAAGTTATGATGGGGAAATTGCTGTTTCTGGAGATTATTTGATTGGCGAGGTAGAGTCAGATATATTTACTTCAGTAGAAAAAACGTTAAACCCTCTTAAAACCAAAATAGAACGTGTTATTATAGGTGCAGATTCATTGCTAATAGCATTAAACGATGTTTTAGATCTAGAATCTAGAGATAGTTTTAAAAGAACAATTTTAGGTCTAGAATCAACTGTTGGTTCAATGACTACTTCAATTGAGTCTTTTAACAACATAGTAGATGCTTCAAAGGCAGATATAGATATAACACTTCAAAACACAAAAAGAATTACTGAAAATATATCTAAAGTTTCTGACACTCTTGCAAGTGTAGATTTTGGACAGACTGTAAGAACGCTTCAAATTACACTTGAAAATGTAAATGGATTGCTTGTTAACATAGAAAATGGTCAGGGTTCACTTGGTAAGTTAGCAACTGATAACGCAATGTATGAAAATTTAACAAACGCTTCTAAAGAACTAGAGGAATTACTTAAAGAGATGAAGTTAAACCCAAAAAGATTTGTTCACTTTTCGTTATTTGGTAAGAAAGCAAAACCTTACATGAAGGAAGAAAGTAAAAAAGATAATTCCAATGAGTAATTTTTAGAGTTATTAATAGTAGTAAAACGATTTACATCAAATAAAAAATAATTAAATGGATTATTTACCAAATGTGATTTTTGCGATAGCATTGCTTTTAGGAATCGGTTTTTTTGTTTCTAATGTATTAAAATTGGTAAGAAACATCAAACTTGGTAAAGACCTAGATAGGTCTGATAATAAACTTGAAAGGTGGAAAAATATGGCAAGAATTGCTTTAGGGCAATCAAAAATGGTTAGTAGACCAATAGCTGGATTTTTACATATAGTTGTATACATAGGTTTTGTTGTAATTAACATTGAAGTTTTAGAAATTATTATTGACGGATTGTTTGGTACTCACAGGGTTTTTCAACCACTTCTTGGAAATTCTATATATGGTTTTTTAATTGGAACATTTGAAATTTTAGCATTTCTCGTTTTAGTAGCCGTAATTATATTTTGGTTGAGAAGAAATATTGTTCAGTTAAAGAGATTTATGAGCAAAGAAATGAAAGGTTGGCCAAAAAATGACGGTAACTTAATTCTCTACTTTGAAATTGTTTTGATGTCTTTATTCATCCTCATGAATGCAACAGATTATTCATTTCAACAGGCGGGTTTTGGAAACCCTATAAGTCAATTTGTAGCGCCTTGGTTTTCAGAGTATTCACTCGAAACTCTCTCTAGTATAGAGCATAAAGCCTGGTGGGCTCATATCATTGGTATTTTAATTTTTTTAAATTATTTATATTATTCAAAACATTTACACATTTTATTAGCTTTTCCAAATACGTTTTATGCAAATCTTCAGCCTAAAGGCCAATTTAACAATCTATCATCAGTAACCAAAGAAGTAAGAATGATGATGGATCCTGATACAGATCCGTACGCCATACCAGAGGAAGGTGCAGAGGAGGAAATTCCTGAAAAATTTGGAGCTAGTGATGTTACTGATTTAAATTGGGTACAATTACTTAATGCATACACCTGTACAGAATGTGGTAGATGTACTTCTTCTTGTCCAGCTAATATGACAGGTAAAGAACTGTCACCAAGAGCTATTATGATGAAAACCAGAGACCGATTAGAGGAAGTTGGTAGAAATATAGATAGTAATAAAGGTACTTTTAAAGAAGATGGTAAGCAATTACTCAATGATTATATTACACCTGAGGAATTGTGGGCATGTACCAGCTGTAATGCTTGTGTAGAGGAATGTCCTATAGATATAGATCCATTGTCTATCATAATGGATATGAGAAGATTCTTAGTTATGGAGCAGTCTGCTGCACCACAAGAATTGAACATGATGATGACTAATATTGAAAATAATGGTGCTCCATGGCAGTACAATCAACAAGATAGATTAAACTGGAAAGACGAATAAAAGCAACAAATATGAATGTACCAACAATGGCAGAAATGATGTCCCAAGGAAAAAAACCAGAAGTTTTATTTTGGGTTGGAGCAGCAGGAAGTTATGATGACAGGGCAAAAAAAATTACTAGAGCATTTGTTAAGCTATTACACAAAGCAAATGTTGACTTTGCAGTTTTAGGAACAGAAGAGAGTTCAACCGGAGATGCTGCTAAAAGAGCAGGAAATGAATTTCTTTTTCAAATGCAAGCGATATCTAATATTGAAATATTAAACTCATACGAAGTTAAAACGATAGTTTGTACAGATCCACATTCATTTAATACATTAAAAAATGAATATCCAGAATTAGGTGGGAATTATGAGGTGTACCATCACACACAATACATAAAGAAATTAGTAGAGGAAGGCAGATTAGAAATAAAAAAATCCTTAAAGGGTAAACAGGTTACCTATCATGATCCTTGTTATTTAGGAAGAGGGAACGGTGTCTATGAATCTCCAAGAGATATTATAAGAAAATTAGGAGTTCAACTTAAAGAGATGAAACAACATAAAAACAGAGCTTTATGTTGTGGTGCAGGAGGAGCTCAAATGTTTAAAGATGCAGAAAAAGGAGATAAAGAAATTAATATTCTAAGAACAGAACAAGCATTGGAAACAAATGCAAAAATAATTGCGACAGGATGTCCTTATTGTAATACAATGATGACAGACGGTGTTAAGTTTCATGAGAAAGAATCTCAAATCATAGTTAAAGATATTGCTGAATTAATTGCAGAGGCTGATAATTTATAATTCTCATAGAAGAAACAATTACCATCCATGATTATAAAAAATTTTATCAAAGCTGCTAGACTTAGAACCTTACCATTGTCTATTTCAGGAATTATTTTAGGAGGTTTTTTAGCTATGTCAGATGGTTTATTTAACGGTGTTATTTTTAGTTTGGCTATACTTACAACTATTGGTTTTCAAGTAATTTCAAATTTTGCCAATGATTATGGTGATGGAGTCAAAGGTACTGATGCCATTAGAATAGGAGAGGAAAGAATGGTGAGTTCAGGTAAGATTTCTCCAAAGCAAATGAAAAAAGCAATTTTGATTTCGGTTATTCTAACTATTATTTTTGCTCTTTTTCTCATTTATGAGTCCTTTGGTCTAAGTAATTTTGGATATTCATTATTGTTTTTCGTTCTAGGAATAGTTTCTATAGTAGCAGCTATAAAATATACCGTTGGTGATTTAGCCTACGGTTATAGCGGCTTTGGTGATGTATTTGTATTTCTTTTTTTTGGATTACTAAGTGTTTTAGGAAGTTATTTTTTATTTACAAAAGAAATTTATTTTCTTCTAACATTACCTGCTATTTCAATTGGTCTATTAAGCACAGCTGTGTTAAATCTCAATAATATGAGAGATTATCAAAATGATAAAAAATCAAATAAAAATACAATCGTTGTCAAAATAGGTCTAAAAGCAGCTAAAAGATATCATTACAGCTTACTATTGCTCTCGTTTATTAGCGCCGTAAGTTATGTAGTTCTTACTTTTACAAAAACAGTTCAATTTATATTTCTTTTAGCTTATATTCCGTTAGTAATCCATGCTTTATTTGTTTACAACAATAAAGAAGAACTTAGGTTAGATGCAGAATTAAAAAAAGTAGCTTTAAGTACATTTCTATTTTCTGTTCTTTTGGGCTTGGGTCAAGTGTTGTAATTTTAAACTAGTCATATATAATTCATGAAAACAGTAAAAATTGTTATTACATTCTTAGTTATTCTCTCAGTATTATTTTTTAGTACCGGTTTAATAATTAAAGACAGTAGTTATGATTCTCAAATAACCATTTTAAAACCTGTGGATGATACGTTTGCCTTGTTTACAAATGTTTCAACAATAACTAATTGGAACCCAGAATATAGTTCTGTAGAAATAGTTGACCAAAAGCCTGGTATTACTGGAAGTAGTTATAATATTCTCATTCAACATAATGATCAAACTACCATTGTGAAAGAGAAAGTATTGGCGTATGTTAAGAATGAAAAGTTAACCCTTTTTTTTGATAGGGATGGAGTAATTGAAAGAGATGAATATTCTTTTACAGCTGAGGGGAATTCCACGATTATTCATTTGAGTGCTAGTTACCAGGCAAAAAGTTATATCTTAGGATGTGTATTGCCTTTTTTTAAATCTAAATTTAAAAATATTGATGAGGTTTCTTTGAATAATTTTAAAGCCTTTGCTGAAAAATAAATATTTTGATTAAAGCAACTTACTACAAATATATTTTACAATTTAAAACACCTAGTGGAACCTCAAGAGGTATTTTAAAAACTAAAGAAACTTGGTTTTTATACCTTTCTAAAGAAGGTGAATTTGGAGTAGGAGAATGTGGTCTTTTTAGAGGATTAAGTATAGATGATAGGCCCGATTATGAGGACAAACTAAAATGGGTTTGTAATAATATTGAATTAGGCTTAGATATTCTTTTAGCAAAAACAATTCATTTTCCTAGTATCCAAATTGGATTAGAACAAGCGTTTCTGTCGCTCCAATCACCATCACCTTTTAAATTATTTGTTTCTAACTTCACAGAATCCAATAAAGCTATAGATATTAATGGTCTAATTTGGATGGGAGATCGTGAATTTATGAATGATCAAATAAAAGAGAAGATAGCTGAAGGGTTTCGTTGTCTAAAAATGAAAATTGGAGCCATAGACTTTGCAACAGAAATTCAGTTAATAGCATCCATAAGAAAAGAGTTTTCAATTAAAGATATAGAATTACGGGTAGATGCTAATGGTGCTTTTAAGCCATCAGAAGCTTTGGAGAAATTAAAGATATTATCAAATTATGATTTGCATTCAATAGAACAACCTATCCGTCAGGGGCACTATCAAGAAATGGCATTACTTTGCGAAGAAACACCCTTACCAATAGCTTTAGATGAAGAATTAATTGGGGTGTTTGATGTAACTAAGAGAACAAAAATGCTACAAATAATAAAACCTCAATATATCATTTTAAAGCCTAGTTTAGTTGGTGGGTTTAAAGAGAGTTTAGAATGGATAGAGTTAGCCAAAAAATCTGGTATAGGTTGGTGGGTTACTAGTGCTTTAGAAAGTAATATTGGTTTAAATGCCATAGCTCAATGGACTGCAACTTTAAAAAGTAGTATGCCTCAGGGTCTGGGAACGGGAGGTTTATTTACTAACAACTTTGATAGTCCTTTAGAGGTCAACAAAGGAGGACTTTATTATAAAGATAATAAAAACTGGAATTTTAATTTAATATGAATTTTTTACAAACAGGCTACAAGGGTAAAAATGAATCATGGATGTATGTTGTAATGTTTTTTATCGTTTTTTTAGGAAGTTCTTTAGGTCAAATTCCCATTACAATAAAAGCTTTTATTGCTTCAGGTAAAGACATGCAGAGGTTTTCGGAAAGCGGGCAGAATTCATTTGCTGACTTAGGGATTGATTCTAATTTATATCTTTTTCTTATACTACTATCATTTATAATTCCATTGTTATTATTTATTCCATTGGTAAAATCTATTCATAAGAAAAAAATTAGATGGATAATAACTTCAAGAAAAAAAATAGATTGGAGTCGTTTCTTTTTTGGTATTTTCATTTGGGGATTAGTTACAATATTTTTTTTAGGATCAGATATCATACTCTCTCCAGAAAAATATGTTTGGAACTTTAAACCCATCCCATTTTTTACGCTCTGTTTTGTTGCTATTGTTTTTATGCCCTTACAAACAAGTTTAGAGGAATTATTATTTAGAGGTTACTATATGCAGGGTCTTGCATTATGGATTAAAAATAAATGGGCACCATTAATTATTATGTCAGTTGTCTTTGGTTTATTGCACGGGTTGAATCCTGAGATAGAAAAACTAGGATATATCGCCTTGGTATTTTACATAGGGACTGGATTCTTTTTTGGGATAGTTACCCTTATGGATGACGGAATTGAGTTGGCTATGGGGATGCATGCAGTTAACAATATATTAGCAGCTTTATTTGTTACAACAGATTGGACTGTTTTTCAGACAGAAGCCCTTTTTATTGATGTCTCTGAACCTTCTCTTGGTGTAGAAATGTTTTTACCCGTAGTTGTGTTGTATCCAATTGTATTTTTAATTTTTTCTAAAAAGTATGGTTGGTCTAATTGGAAAGAGAAAATTTTTGGAAAGCTAGAAAAACCCTCACTTATTGAAATCGAATAGCTTCCATACAAGTTTCCAAATTAATGGAAAAATATTTTCAAATTCTGAGGAACTTGTTCAGTTTTCTCAATCAATTTCAAAAGAAATCAATCAGTTTTTAAAAGAATGGTTTTCTGATGCCCACTATGTATTAGTTAATACTTCTGGATCTACGGGTATTCCTAAAACTATTAAACTTCGCAAGGATTTTATGATAAATTCGGCTTTAGCTACTGGTCGTTATTTTCAATTAGGAGAGAACACAAAAGCATTATGTTGCTTGCCTATCAAATTTATTGCCGGAAAAATGATGTTGGTTAGAGCGCTATCACTTGGTTGGGATTTAGATGTAATAGAATCTACCTCTAATCCATTACAAGAAATCACAAAAGAATATGACTTTTCTGCAATGGTGCCTTTACAACTAAGAAATTCAATTTCAAAAATTGACCAAATAAAAACGTTGATTGTTGGTGGAGGAGTGGTTTCTAGAGATTTAAACATTGCCATTCAAACTGTTGACACAAAATGTTATGCTACCTATGGGATGACAGAAACAATTACTCATGTTGCTATTAAGAAGTTAAATAAATTCACCAAATTAGAACTTGAGTCAGAATCTGTATACAAAACATTACCTGATGTCACTATTTCAAAAGATAAAAGAAGTTGTCTAGTTATACATGCTCCAAAAATCTCTGATGTAAATATCATTACTAATGATGTAGTAGAGGTTGTTTCTAAAACTGAATTTAATTGGAAAGGTCGTTTAGATCATGTTATCAATTCAGGAGGGGTGAAATTACATCCAGAAGAAATTGAACAAAAATTATCACACACTATACATTCACGATTTTTTATAGCTGGAATTCCGGATGAAATATTAGGTGAAAAATGCATACTAGTTATTGAAGGTGAAAATTATCAAATAACAAAAAAACACTTTTCAAGGTTGTCTAGATTTGAAATTCCTAAAGAAATTTTCTTTATTCCAAAATTTATAGAGACAGGATCTGGTAAAATACAACGTTTTAAAACTCTGGACTTGTTGTGATTAGTTTGCTGTTATACTTCTAAAGAGTGGTAAACATTTTGCACATCATCATCTTCTTCTAGTTTTTCCAATAATTTCTCAACATCAGCTTGTTGGTCTTCTGTTAACTTTGTTGTGGAGGTTGGAATCCTTTCAAAACCTGAAGATATAATTTCTACATTTTCTTTTTCAAAGAAAGATTGAATGGCACCAAATTGTTCAAATGGAGCATAGATAATGATTCCTTCTTCATCATCAAATACCTCTTCCACATCAAAATCTATGAGTTCTAATTCTAACTCTTCCATATCAATGGAAATATCCTCTTTTTTTACAGTAAAATTACACGTATGATCAAACATAAAAACCACTGAACCTGAAGTTCCAAAATTTCCTTCACATTTATTAAAAATTGCTCTAACATTAGCAACAGTTCTATTATTATTGTCGGTCGCGGTTTCAATTAATACAGCTATACCGTGGGGAGCATAGCCTTCAAATAAAACTTCTTTAAAATTGGCGGTATCCTTATCGGTAGCTTTTTTAATAGCTCGTTCTACATTGTCTTTTGGCATATTTGCAGCCTTAGCATTCTGCATAACAGCTCTTAATCTAGAATTTGTGTCTGGGTTTGGTCCTCCCTCTTTTACAGCCATCACTATATCCTTCCCAATTCTTGTAAATGTTTTGGCCATTGCAGACCAACGTTTCATTTTTCTTGCTTTTCTAAATTCGAATGCTCTTCCCATGATTAACTTTTTATTAAAGACTACATTTTTACTAATTAAACTTGAACAACACCTAAATTAAACTTCCTCTCTATTGGTGCGTGGTTTGCTGCTTCAATACCCATTGAAACCCAAGTTCTAGTGTCTAATGGATTTATGACTCCATCGGTCCAAATTCTAGCAGCAGCATAATAAGGAGATATTTGATGATCATAGCGAGATTTTATTTTTTCAAATAATTCATCTTCTTTTTCAGACGTAATTTTTTCACCTTTCTTTTTTAAAGAAGCTTTCTCAATTTGTAATAATACCTTTGCAGCTGAATTCCCACTCATTACAGCTAATTCTGCACTTGGCCATGATGCAATTAATCTAGGGTCGTATGCTTTACCGCACATCGCATAATTTCCTGCTCCATAAGAATTTCCAATAATAATTGTAAATTTTGGAACTACAGAATTGCTAACTGCATTCACCATCTTAGCACCATCTTTTATAATTCCACCATGTTCAGATTTAGAACCTACCATAAAACCAGTAACATCTTGTAGAAATAATAAAGGAATTTTTTTCTGATTACAGTTGGCAATAAATCGGGTAGCTTTATCTGCAGAATCAGAGTAAATAACACCTCCAAATTGCATTTCTCCCTTTTTTGTTTTTACTACTTTTCTTTGATTGGCAACAATACCTACTGCCCATCCATCTATGCGTGCATAAGCGGTAATAATTGTTTTTCCAAACCCTTCTTTATATTCTTCAAATTCAGAATTATCAACAATACGTTTAATAATTTCCTTCATATCGTATTGCTCAGTTCTAAGTTTTGGAAGAATTCCAAGAATCTCCTCTTCTTTTTCTGAAGGTTTAACCGGCTCTATTCTATTAAATCCAGCAGTATCATGGTCACCAATTTTACCAAGAATATTTTTAATGGTGTCTAGAGCATCTTTATCATCTTTTGCTTTATAATCGGTTACTCCAGAGATTTCACAATGGGTTGTTGCACCACCTAATGTTTCATTATCAATACTTTCTCCAATAGCCGCCTTCACTAAATAACTTCCTGCTAAAAAAATGCTACCAGTTTTATCTACAATCAAAGCTTCATCACTCATAATAGGTAAATAGGCACCGCCTGCAACACAGCTTCCCATAACAGCAGAAATTTGAGTAATTCCTAGACTACTCATGACAGCATTATTTCTAAAAATTCGCCCAAAATGTTCTTTATCTGGAAATATTTCGTCCTGTAGCGGCAAGTATACTCCAGCACTATCTACTAAATAGATTATTGGTAGTTTATTTTCAATGGCAATTTCTTGAGCGCGTAAGTTTTTCTTTCCAGTAATGGGAAACCAAGCACCTGCTTTAACAGTAGCATCATTGGCCACTACAATACATTGTTTTTTTTGAATATAGCCTATTTTTACAACTACACCTCCCGAAGGGCATCCACCATGTTCCTGATACATCTGTTCACCTGCAAAAGCGCCAATCTCTATACTTTTAGTTTTGGGATCTAACAGGTAATCTATACGTTCTCTAGCGGTCATTTTTCCTTTCTCGTGATGTTTGCTAATTCTTTCTTGACCACCACCTAGTTTCACTTTTACCAATCTTTTTTTAAGTTCACTTATTAAAAGTTTGTTATGATCTTCATTTTTGTTGAAGTTGATATCCATGAAAATAGTATTTGTAGCGAATTTACAAAAGTTTGTCTTTTTTTTACAAAGATGTATTGTAAAGTTTAATTAATTACAAAAAAATTATATTCCTTGGAATATAAAATATTTTTTTATAGCTTTATATTAAATAATTTTTCCCCCCTTGTTTAATGATTAAAAAATAAAATCATGGGAGATATATCCAAAGACATAAACTCTAGATTTGAGAATAATAAAATTAAGGCTTTAATTAATATTAAATACACTGCCAACTGGATTAATAGTTATGAAAATGAATTTTTCAGACCCTTCGGTATATCTCCACAACAATACAATATATTAAGGATTTTACGCGGTGCTGAAGAACCAATAAAAGTTCAAGTAATTAAAGACAGAATGATTGATAGGGCACCAAATGCTACTCGTTTAATGGATAAGTTATGCGAGAAGAAATTGATTGAAAGAATTCGTTGTAACGATGATAGAAGAGTAGTTTTTATAAGTATAAATAAAACAGGTTTAAGATTACTATCTACCATAGATACTAATACTAAGCTTGGGTTTTTAAATAACCTTACCGAAAAAGAAGCAACAACTTTAAGTAGGTTGTTAGATAAGTTGAGGTAAAAAAATTTCAATAAATATATTCCATGGGGATTAAATTATCATGCATAAAATAAAACATAGCGCTAATTCTAGAGGTTTGGCTGATCATGGCTGGTTAAAAAGTAACCATTCATTTAGTTTTGCCAATTATTACAATTCTGATAGAATGAATTTTGGAGCATTGAGAGTTCTGAATGATGATATTGTTCAACCTAAAATGGGTTTTGGAACTCATCCTCATCAGAATATGGAGATTATATCTATTCCTTTAAAAGGAACATTATCTCACAAAGATAGCATGAATAATATTCGTTCTTTAGAGGTTAATGAAGTGCAAGTAATGAGTGCAGGAACAGGATTAACTCATTCAGAATTTAATGATAGCAAAACAGATGAGGTACATTTTCTACAACTTTGGATCATGCCTGAGAAGCTAGGAATTACTCCATCCTATAATCAAAAGATATTTAATCCTGAGAATAGAAGAAATAAATTTCAAACACTAGTTTCACCAAGAACTAATCAAGTTAAAGGTAGCTTGACTATAAATCAACAAGCTTATATTTCTATCATAGATTTAGATGCGGGAGTGTATTTGAAATATAATTTACATAATGCTGCTTACTTCTTTGTAATAAGTGGAAAGGTGGTGATAGAAAACGAAGAGTTGAATCACAGAGATGCTCTTGGTGTTACCATGACAAATAAAGTTTCTTTAAGAGCTATTAGTGATGCAAAGTTGATAGTGATAGATGTTCCTGTAGATTTATTTTAAACTTTTTCTTAAAGCCTCCTAATTAATTCTTTGCTTTTCATAAAAATAAGTTTAACTTGCAAGTGCTATGCATGCATAATAAATTACAATCCATTTTTATGAAATATCCACACATTTTTGAGCCATTAGATTTAGGTTTTACAACATTAAAAAATAGAATTTTAATGGGCTCAATGCATACGGGTTTGGAAGAAGAAAAAAATGGTCTTGAAAGAATATCAGCTTATTATGCTGAGAGAGCTAAAGGAGGCGTGGGGCTAATCATAACTGGAGGAATCTCTCCAAATATTCAAGGATGGACAGGCCCTTTTTCAGCTAGGATGTCTTCAAAAAAACATGCAATTCATCATCAAAAAATCACCAAAGCTGTTCATGATGAGGGTGGAAAAATATGCATGCAGATATTACATGCTGGTCGTTATGGTTACCATCCTTTTAATGTTGCTCCCTCTAAAATTAAATCTCCAATCACACCTTTTAAACCTTTCAAGTTAACTAAGTCTGGAATAAATAGGACAATACGAGATTTTGTGAATTGTGCTAAATATTCAAAAATTGCAGGATATGATGGTGTTGAGATTATGGGATCAGAAGGATATCTAATTAATCAATTTATTGCAACTCACACCAATAAAAGAAAAGATAAATGGGGAGGTTCATATGCCAATAGAATGAGATTACCAGTTACATTGGTAAAATCTGTTAGAGAAGCGGTTGGTAAAGATTTTATTATCATTTATAGGCTTTCAATGTTAGATCTCATAGAAAAAGGGAGTACATGGGAAGAAGTAGTTCAGCTTGCAAAAGAAATTGAAAAGGCAGGAGCTACCATCATTAATACAGGAATAGGTTGGCATGAGGCTAGAATTCCTACGATAGCTACTTCTGTTCCAAGAGCAGCATTTACATGGGTTACTAAAAAAATGAAAGAGGAGGTGTCTATTCCATTAGTTACCTCTAATAGAATAAATATGCCAGCGACAGCTGAAGAAGTTTTAGCTAGAGGAGATGCAGATATGATTTCTATGGCACGTCCTTTTTTAGCTGATCCTCATTGGGTAAATAAAGCAGCTAACGAGAAGTCAGAAGAAATTAATACCTGTATTGCCTGTAATCAAGCCTGTCTAGATCATGTTTTTAAACAAAAAGTAGCAAGTTGTTTGGTAAATCCAAGAGCTTGTCATGAAACAGAATTCAATTATGATATGGCATCAGTTGCAAAAAAAATAGCAGTAGTTGGTGCTGGTCCTGCTGGGCTTTCGGTAGCTACAATAGCAGCTCAAAGAGGACATCATGTAACCCTTTTTGACTCAGAATCTGAAGTTGGAGGACAATTCAATATGGCAAAACAAATTCCTGGAAAAGAAGAATTTCACGAAACTATTCGATACTATAAAAATCAGTTGGAATTGCATAATGTTGAGTTAATACTTAATAAAAGAGTATCTAGAAATGATTTAGAAAAATCAGATTTTGAAGAAATAATTATTGCAACAGGAATTACACCAAGAACACCAAATATTAAAGGAATAAACCACCGTAAAGTTGTAAGTTATTTAGATGTTTTGAAACATAAAAAACAAGTTGGTAAAAGAGTTGCTGTAATTGGAGCAGGAGGAATTGGGTTTGATGTATCTGAATTTCTTCTTCATCAGGGAAACTCTAGTACATTAGATATAGATACTTGGTTGGCAGAATGGGGAATTGATAAAGATATTGAGGCTAGAGGTGGTATAGCTGGAGTGCAGCCTTCTTTTCCATCTGCAAAACGAGAAATTTTTATGTTTAAAAGGAGTAAGGGTAAATTTGGAGGTAATTTAGGAAAAACAACTGGTTGGATTCATCGAGCTAATTTAAAAAAGCAAAACGTACAATTTATCAATGAAGTTCAGTACACTAAGATAGATGACCAAGGTCTTCATTATTCTAAAGGAGAACAATCAAAAATTCTAGAAGTAGACAATGTTATAATTTGTGCAGGACAAACTCCTCTCAAAGAATTATATACCGCTTTAGAATCATCAGGAAAAAGTATTCATATCATAGGAGGTGCAGATATAGCAGATGAGTTAGACGCTAAAAGAGCTATAGATCAAGGATGCAGATTAGCCGCTTCTTTATAGTTTTTTGAAACTATTTTTTAATGATCTATCCTACAAATTTCTAATAGAACAAAATACCATTTCTTGAATAGTATAACTTCAAAAAAATGTCGACATTTGTTTTTCTAACCAACTACTAAAGTTTTCATAACTTTAGTAACTTAAATTAATACCAATGGATAAAAATGGAGTTTTAGCATGGGCCACAATCATCATGATAGTTGTAGGTTTAGCATTGATAGGCCTAGGAGCGTTTAGATATGACGATGTAGCAGGATGGGGATTTGCATCAGTAGGAATTGGTTTTTTTGCTATTGCATGGGTATTCAATGCATTAAAAGGAAGAGTCTAGTTTTATTTAATTTTAAATTACCATTAAATGTCTGATGATAAAAAAGTTATTTTCTCCATGTCTGGAGTTAATAAAACTTACCAAAGTACAAATAAACAAGTTTTAAAAAATATTTACTTAAGTTTCTTTTATGGAGCTAAAATTGGGATCCTTGGATTAAATGGATCAGGGAAGTCTACACTTTTAAAAATTATAGCTGGAGTTGAGAAAAACTTTCAGGGAGATGTTACTTTTTCTCCAGGATACAAAGTTGGATATTTAGAGCAAGAGCCCAAACTAGATCCAGAAAAAACTGTTATGGAGGTAGTAAAGGAGGGTGTTGCAGAGACAGTAGCTATCTTAGATGAATACAATAAAATAAACGAATTATTTGGATTAGAGGAAGTATATTCCGATGCAGATAGGATGGATAAGTTAATGGCACAGCAAGCTGATTTGCAGGATAAAATTGATGCCTCTAATGCATGGGAGTTGGACACTAAACTAGAGATAGCGATGGATGCCCTAAGAACCCCTGATTCTGATAAAAAAATTGGTATACTTTCTGGTGGTGAAAAAAGGAGAGTTGCCTTGTGTAGATTACTTTTACAAGAACCTGAAATTTTATTACTAGATGAACCAACTAACCATTTAGATGCAGAATCTGTTCATTGGTTAGAACATCATTTAGCTCAATACAAAGGAACTGTAATAGCTGTAACTCACGATAGATATTTCTTAGATAATGTAGCTGGTTGGATATTAGAACTAGACAGAGGAGAGGGAATTCCATGGAAAGGAAACTATTCATCTTGGCTAGATCAGAAATCTAAAAGATTAGCTCAAGAGAGCAATACAGCATCAAAGAGACAAAAAACGCTAGAACGAGAACTCGATTGGGTTAGACAAGGAGCAAAGGGAAGACAAACGAAACAGAAAGCTCGTTTAAAAAGTTATGAGCGTTTAATGAGTCAAGATCAAAAACAACAGGAAGAGAAATTAGAAATATTTATCCCAAACGGTCCTAGATTAGGAACTAATGTTATTGAAGCTTCAGGTGTATCTAAAGCATTCGGAGATAAATTACTTTATGAAAATTTAGAGTTTAATTTACCGCAGGCTGGAATTGTTGGAATTATTGGGCCAAATGGTGCAGGAAAAACCACTATTTTTAAAATGATTATGGGTGAGGAAAATGCTGACAAAGGGAATTTTAATGTTGGTTCAACAGCTAAGATAGCCTATGTAGATCAAGCACACTCAAACATTGATACAGAAAAATCTATTTGGCAAAACTTTTCTGATGGACAAGATTTAGTAATAATGGGAGGAAAGCAAGTTAATTCGAGAGCTTACTTGAGTCGTTTTAATTTTTCAGGAAGTGAACAAAATAAAAAAGTTAGTACGCTGTCTGGAGGAGAGAGAAATAGATTGCACCTAGCAATGACCCTTAAAGAAGAGGGGAACGTTTTATTATTAGATGAGCCAACTAATGATTTAGATGTAAACACTCTGAGAGCACTGGAAGAAGGTTTAGAGAATTTTGCAGGTTGTGCAGTGGTTATAAGTCATGATAGGTGGTTTTTAGATAGAGTATGTACACATATTTTAGCTTTTGAAGGTGATAGCCAAGTATATTTCTTTGAAGGTTCATTTTCAGAGTATGAAGAAAATAAAAAGAAACGTTTGGGCGGAGATATCATGCCAAAACGAATCAAATACAAGAAGTTAATTCGATAAAAATTGCAACTCAAGATTTGTTATTTTTTTAAAGTGATTTTCTTTTCTTCTCTAAATTGACGTTTATCATTTATGTATTTTTATAAAAAAAAAGGCTTCATCTAGATTAAATTAACCTTATATTAAATTGTCAGAAAAATTAATGATTAACGCTATTGAAAAGAATCTTTGTAGGGGTGTAAATTTACTCAATTCCATTTCTGATGAACAATATAGTAATACTTCCACACCTCCATACTATTCCAGTATCGGAACACATATAAGGCATATTTTAGATATTTTTAATTGTATTTTTTTAGGATTAGATACTCAAAAAGTAGATTTTTCTCAAAGAGAAAGAAATCCGATAGCAGAAAAAACTACTTCAGGTGGTATTGCTTATTTTAATGATATTATTTCAAAACTTAAAACTCTCTCAGAAGAAGATTTTAAGCAAATAATTGCTGTTACTGACGAATTAGGAGATGGAAAAGTAACTGTAGATTATTTTCTTGAAGCAGTTTTAATGCAAGCTCATAGCCACGCAATACATCATTTCGCAACAATAGGTTATATTGTAAGTAAATTAGATGTAGAATTACTTGATGATGGTTTCGGTTATAATCCTACTAGCCCTCGGTAAAGCTCAACTAATTAATTTATTTATCTATTTTTTGTAAACCAGTAGAATATTTCTGCAATTGTATCATTTCCTTAACAAATGGCAGTGTTTTAGTTAATTTAACTCCACTAATTTGGTTGTTATATCTAGCAATTTTAAATAGGTGTTTCCAATGATCTCTAATAATTTTTAATGCTTTAAAATAATTGATTTTATTTGCATCATAAATATTTCCTGGTTCGGCCAAAATACCATTTATCTCTACTATCATAAAATTTCCTTCATATAGCTCTCTTAAACTGTTGTATTTAATATCTAAACGACCGTAATACCATCCATCTATTTGATGACTTATAGAGTCTAAAATAGTTTCTATTTTTTTATTTATTAAATGATTTCCATTAATAAACTGAGTTCCTTTTGAATGATTTCCAATTGAGGATAACTTCTTTACACTATTTTTCTCTAGAATTAAATTCCAGTCTATAGTAGTATCTTCTTTTAATGTTGAATAGTATATTGAAGCTCTCTTATCTTTATGAACTAATTCCAATAAGCTTGATTTTCCATCCCCTTTAATAGACAAAAACTTTTTTAAAGTAAGGGAAGAAATTGTCCCTTTTTTATGGTAAGGATATCTGTAATAAAAAATACCACATTCATATTCATGTGACATAAATTGTTGTATGATAAAATCAATAGAGTATTTTTTTAAATGATTTATAAGTGATGTTTTTGTTTTAATTTTTTTTACCAATAAACCCCTAAAACCAACATCAGGTTTAATAATGAGAGGAAAACTGATTCCCCTATTATTTATTTCTTGTAAGGTGATCTTTATATCCTGATTTTTTCTGTGAAGAATTGATTTTGGGACGTATTTTCTCGGAATCATTTGTAGGGTGTTGAATTTAGATTCTGATCCAATACCTGCGTTTTTTAATCCAGGATTTGTAGCTGTATAAAAAACAAAACTTTTTGTGCGAATAGCATAATAGAGTGCTAAAGGAATATTAGGCATATAAAACATTAACATAGGCCAGTATTCCCAATGAATTAATTTATAAAATTTATTTTTCATGATTATTTATCTGAAAAAAGTGCATCTAGTAGGGTTTTAAACGTTTTGAAGGCAAAAAATAATGTAAAAATAATTAGTAAAGAGGAAAGAATTACTCCTAAAATACTAATATAAAAAAGTGGCCCTTCTTTGTATAATTTTAATGCCTTAAAAGAGAGTGTAAGTAGGAGGGGAGAAGCAATTAATAGTCCTAATAAAATTAGTAATTTTTGTAATCCATTGGCTGCTAGGTCTTGATTTATTGCCATTATTTATAGTTTTTAATAGCTTTTCTTACACTTCCGTATTCTTGTAATAATTGGCTGGCCTTTGTTTTATTAATATGAAGTTCTTTGCAAAGCATCATAATACCTCTATTTACTAGTTTGTCATTAGATAGCTGCATATCAATCATTTTATTACCTTTAACTTTTCCTAATAGAATCATCGTAGTTGTAGAGATCATGTTCAAAACCATTTTTTGAGCAGTTCCAGCTTTCATTCTTGAGCTTCCAGTTATAAATTCAGGTCCAACAACTGTTTCTATAGGATACAATGCAGTAGTACTTAAGGGAGAATTTTTATTACAGGTTATACATCCCGTAATAATCTTATTTTTATTACACATTTCTAGAGCTGAAATTACATATGGAGTAGTGCCTGAAGCAGCTATTCCTACAACAACATCTTTTGTTGAAATTTGTTGATCTAGAAGATCTTTCCAGCCCTGAGTTTTAGAATCTTCTGCAAATTCAACGGCTTTTCGGATAGCTGTATCCCCACCAGCTATTAAACCATTTACTAATTCATGAGACACCCCGAATGTTGGTGGGCACTCAGAGGCATCTAAAATTCCAAGTCGACCACTAGTCCCAGCTCCAATATAAAATAAACGACCTCCATTGGTTATCTTTTTAACAATGATTTTTGAAAGAAGTTCAATTTGAGGGATTGCTTTTTCAACTGCAAAAGCTACCGTTTTATCTTCATTATTTATATAAGTTAAGAGTTCTGAGCTAGACATCTTTTCCAGATGATTATAGTTAGAATCTAGTTCTGTAGTTTTTGTATAACCCATTATTTATCAAACATTACTTTATATCCATAAATATAAATATAAATTAAGCTGAAATTAATTAAATCTAAAAAAAAGAGTGCATTTATGCACTCTTAAATTTAAGAAAGGAAAAAGTGTTTACATATTCCCTAAAATCTTTGTTAATGTATTACTTGGTTGCATTGCTTTATCTGCTAAAATACTGTTTGGAAGATAATAGCCACCAATATTTATTGATTCTCCTTGGATAGAGTTTAGTTCGTTAATGATTTTTTGCTCATTTGTGCTTAATTCCTCTGAAATTTTAGAAAATTCATTTTTTAACTCATTATCTTTATCTTGAGAAGCCAACGCTTTAGCCCAGAATAACGCCAAATAAAAATGACTTCCTCTATTGTCTAATTCTCCTACTTTTCTTGAAGGAGATTTTTTATGATCTAAAAACATATCTGTAGCATCATCTAGTGTTTCAGATAATACAATTGCTTTTGAGTTATTGTTTGTAGTTCCATAATGTTCTAATGATACTGATAATGCTAAAAACTCACCTAAAGAATCCCAACGTAAATGATTTTCTTTAGAAAATTGTTGCACGTGTTTTGGAGCTGAACCCCCGGCACCAGTTTCAAATAATCCTCCCCCGTTCATTAATGGAACAATAGAAAGCATTTTAGCAGATGTTCCCAATTCTAAAATAGGAAAGAGGTCTGTTAGATAATCACGAAGAACATTCCCAGTAACAGAGATTGTATCTTTTCCTTCTTTGATTCTTTCTAAACTAAATAAGGTTGCATCTTCTGGTGATAAGATTCTAATATCCAATCCTTCTGTATCGTGTTCTTGTAAATAAGTATTTACTTTTTTAATCAATTCAAAATCGTGAGATCTTTTCTCTCCTAACCAAAAAACAGCTGGTATTTCTGTAGCTCTTGCACGATTAACTGCAAGTTTTACCCAATCTTGGATTGGAGCATCTTTTACTTGACACATTCTCCATATATCTCCAGCTTCCACATTATGCTCTAATAATACAGTGTTCTTAGAATCAATTACTTGAATGATTCCATCTGCATGAACTTCGAATGTTTTATTATGAGATCCGTACTCTTCTGCCTTTTTGGCCATTAAGCCAACATTTGGAACAGTTCCCATTGTTCTCGGATCAAAAGCCCCATGTTTTTTACAAAAATCTATGGTCGTTTGATAAACTCCAGCATAAGAACTATCTGGGATCACCGCTTTTGTGTCTTGTAATTTTCCGTCCTTATTCCACATTTGTCCAGATGTACGAATCATTGCTGGCATAGAAGCATCTATGATCACATCTGAAGGAACGTGAAGATTACTGATTCCTCTATCAGAATCTACCATTGCTAGGTCTGGATTATTTTCAAAAGCTGTTTCTATATCAGAAAGTATTTCTTCTTTTTTGTAGGGTGGTAACTGGTTAATATTGCTCAATAAGTTTCCAAATCCATTATTCACATCTACACCTACAGAATCTAGAGCTTTACCATGTTTGTCAAATAAATCTTTAAAGAAAGCGCGAACGGCGTGACCAAAGATGATTGGGTCCGAAACCTTCATCATTGTGGCTTTCATGTGTAATGAAAATAGAAGGTCATTTTGTTTTGCGTCTTCAATTTGCTCTTCTAAAAATCTTAGTAGAGTATTTTTACTCATAAATGTAGCATCTATGATTTCTTTGTCTTCTAATGCGATATTGTCTTTAAGTATAGAAACTTGTCCATTAGCATCAGTATGAACAATTCGAACATATGTTGCACCCTCAATTGTTGTTGATTTTTCATTATTGGCAAAATCTCCTTCAGACATAGTTGCTACATGAGATTGAGATTTTGAAGACCAAACTCCCATAGAATGTGGGTTCTTTTTAGCATAATTTTTAACTGCTTTTGGTGCTCTTCTGTCTGAGTTTCCTTCTCTTAATACTGGATTAACAGCTGAACCTTTTACTTTATTATAACGTTCCAAAATAACTTTTTGATCTGTGGTTTCAACTGTCTCCGGATAATCAGGAAGTTTATACCCTAAAGATTGTAATTCTTTGATCGCTGCAATTAATTGAGGAACTGAAGCACTGATATTAGGTAATTTAATAATGTTTGCTTCAGGTTTTTTTGCTAATTCGCCTAGTTGTGTAAGAGCATCTTCAATTCGTTGATTTTCAGGTAAAACATCAGAGAAGTTAGCTAATATTCTAGCAGCTAAAGAGATATCTTTAGTTTCAAAGTTTATATGAGAACTGCTTGTAAATGCTTTTACAATTGGCAATAAAGAACGGGTAGCTAAAGCCGGAGCTTCGTCAGTAATTGTGTAAACTATTTTAGACTTCTTGGTCATTATGTTTTTTTTATATTTCTGCTAGAGATTTGATTTAAAAGGGTTTTTTTGTGTAAAAACAGCGCAAATTTAAGAATTATAGTGAAATTTAACGAAGTTAGCTTGGTTTAATTTTGAGATATTTTTTTTATGATCAAATTTAAAAAATGATAAAAAAATAAAAGCCATATCCTTCAATTTCTTGAGTGATATGGCTTCTTTAGAGACTAACTGTAAACAATGACTTGTATTTCTACACAATCAAATAGAGATATGACTCTATGCTTCTTTTAAACAAAGAAACTGTCTCTTTGTTAGACTCAGATTGGAAGTCCGTCTTACTTTGGCCTAAGCCTTGGTTCAACTTGGTGGAGCTTCCATCTAGATACTTTTCAATTTGTATTACTAATAGTAAAAACTTTTTTAGTTATGTTTTGTTACTTTCGCAACTCTACAGTCTCTAATTGTCTTTGACGGAGCCTAAACTCTGTTTGGACATTTGAAAGGTGGTCTAGAAAATAAAGAACGTTACTTTATCAAATTACTCGGCCTGTCGTCTTTTTCTTTCGAAAGTTATTACATTGCTTTGTAATTACATTCAAATATAATATATGAAACGACTTATGCAAATTTTTTAAGTAATTAGAAATCAACAATGTACTAACACAAGTTGTCAACATTTGTTAATTAAAGAAGGGCTTCATTTTCATGAAGCCCTTCTTTAATTATAGTTTGAAAAAGCGAATTATCTTCTTTTTTCTTGAATTCTCGCTTTTTTACCTGTAAGATTTCTGAAGTAATAAATACGAGCTCTTCTAACTTTACCTCGCTTATTAACCTCTATTTTTTGAATAGATGGAAGGTTAATTGGAAATATTCTTTCTACACCTACAGTACCAGACATTTTTCTGATAGTAAAAGTTTCTGAAGATCCAGTGCCTCTTTTTTGAATAACTACTCCTTTAAAAAACTGAGTACGAACTTTATCTCCCTCTCTAATTTCATAAAATACTGTAATAGTATCACCAGCAGAGAATTCTGGATTTTCATTTCTTGTTACAAATTCGTCTTGTACAAATTTTACTAAAGATTCCATTTTATTATTTTAAAATTTTCTAAACTAACGTTCACGATTTTCGTCAGAGGTTATTTTTAGCGAGTGCAAATCTAATGATTTATTTTAGGATATAAAATCTATTCAAGTTATTTTTTTGGTAGATAGTTTTTGCAGTAAAACACCCAAAACTTTCGTTCTTTTAATGACCCTTCATTAATAATAATTGGATCTAATTCTTCATAAGATTTAAAAAAAGGTTGAATTTTTTCAGGGAGTTTGCCTAGTTTATTTTTGTTTTTGTTTTTTTTGTCTGAGTCTATATAAAATGCATTCTTACCTTTATAATCATTCATATCATCACCTATGTAATCAAAATGAAGCGCAGGTTGATTTATTACATTTTGAGCAAAAATAGTTTTTGATGTAAAAAACCGAAGTTGTGCAGAGGTCTTATATCCATCAATTGAAAATATAAATGCTTGTGCATCTTTTTCCGAAATTTCCTCAACTTTTTCGCCTAATTCTTTCCATCCTACCCAGGTGTCATCGCTCTTTACAGGAACAAAATAAAAAATAATTTGGCTTGCAATAATGACATGAAATATAATAGAGATAAGTAATTGAGTATTTAGTAGTTTTTTAGATATGTACATCCCGGCTATAATAGTTCCGGTTACGTATGATGGCATCATCCAGTTTAACTTTACCCAGTATACAGGACTGATTAAAAAGAAACCGATAAAAGTTGGTGTAAAGAATGCTAACAAAAAAAGAGTTTTTTCGGAAGGTAATGAGAATTTTATGAGTGCTTTTTTTATGTGTTTGAAGGAGAAAACTATAAATACACTGAATAATATTGGAAGTAATAAAATTAATTGATGTCCAATTACTCCCAAAAATAAGATAGGTTTTATTTCAAACTTGCTTATTGAACTTGTTCTTTCTGAGGATTGAAAAGCAAAAGAAGCAAAGTCATTTTGATAATTCCACCACCAGACTGGAAAGGTTACTGCTATCGATATCATAAGACTTAACCATAACCATGGAGAAATCAATAGTTTTCTGTACTTGGTAGAGAAAATAACAAAACCCAAGATACCAATTTGTAAAAGTAGAGCAGTGTATTTACTATCAAAGGCTAACCCCATAGCAATACCCGCTAAAATCCAATAGATTTTTATTTGTTCAAAAATTGCTTTGTAAATAAATAAGATACTCAATGTCCAAAACAGCAATAGAGGAACATCAGGTGTAGAATTGAAAGAGATAACAGAAATAAAAAGCGTTGATACAAATAAAATTACACTTTTAGATTGGCGATGTTTAGACAAAAAAAGTGAAGATAATCTATAAAAACAAATAATAGTTAAACTACTAATAGTAAAGTCAGTTAATTTTACTACAAAAATTGATTGACCAAATACATCTGTAAAAATTCTTAAGATATATCCAATCATTCCGGGATGATCAAAATAAGAAAGTGAAAGGTTTTGACCATATAAATAATAATAGGCGTCTTGGGGCATTAGTCCCATAAATGGCAATAAAAAAAAGCGAAATAGTTGAAATCCTAAAACCCAGGAGATTGCAGTATTATTTTTTAAAAATGAAGTAATTTTTTTCAAATTATTAAATCTTTCTTTGGGTTTACTGGTTTTCGTCTAGTAAATCTGGTCTAATTTGTTGTGTTCGTTCATATGCCTTTTCAGATCTCCATTCATCTATTTTAGGAAAATTACCAGACAACAAAATTTCAGGCACTTTCATCCCTTCATAATTTGAGGGTCTTGTATACACAGGAGGTGATAATAAATTATCTTGAAATGAATCAGTTAATGCAGAGGTTTCATCTCCAATAACCCCCGGAATCAAGCGCACTATGCTGTCTATTAAAACTGCTGCAGCTAATTCTCCACCAGTTAACACATAGTCTCCAATAGAAATTTCTTTTGTTATGTATCTATCACGAACTCTTTGATCTACTCCTTTGTAATGACCAGTTAGAATGATAATATTTTTTTGAAGAGATAGTGTGTTTGCCGTAGATTGGTTTAATGTTTTTGCATCTGGAGTCATATATATTATTTCATCATAAACTCGTTCAGCTTTTAGTGCATCGATACATTTAGAAATTGGCTCAATCATTAATACCATTCCTGCACCACCTCCAAATTGAGTATCATCAATTTGTTTGTAGTTTCCTAGACCGAAGGTTCTTAAATCATGAATCACAATTTCTGCCAGACCTTTTTCTTTTGCTCTCTTTACAATAGAATGATTAAAAGGGCTTTCTAATAAATCGGGTGCTGCTGAAATAATATCTATACGCATAGGTGCAAATGTACAAGAAATGTTGGTTTTAAAAGATTAAAAAGGGGGAGTACTTAACGTTTTTTAAAACTACAAAAAATAAAATTTTGAATAGTGTTAAATGGAGTTTGATGATTTTTAATTACACATTTCACTGGTTCAAATTTAGAATTAAAAGTTTTATGCATTTTATTTTTTGAATATTGAGTAATCTCTAAACCACTACATTTTAATGGTCCATTTTTTGAAAAAGTTCCAATAATTAAATTTTTTGACACATATTTTTGAGTTGTTGAAACGTACGTTTTTATATCGTTTTCTTTTGTTAGAAAATGAAAAGCTGCACGATCATGCCATACATCATAGTTTTTTTCTGGTTTAAAGTCAATAATATTTGAAACTATCCAAGTAACTTTGGTTGCTTTTGTGCCTAAACGACTTTTAGCTCTTTCTATCGCTTTACTAGAAATATCTAAAACAGAAATATTGGTGTATCCATCATCTAATAAAAAATCTACTAAAAAACTATCACCTCCACCAATGTCTATAATGCTAGCATCTTTATTTAATTTCAAAGATTGAATAAAATCAAGAGAATCTTTGGGTATTTTTTGAGTCCAACTTACCTGTTCTTGTGTTTTGGTTTCATAAACAGTTTCCCAATGTTTTTTGATGTTAAAAGTCATATAAAAAATTTATGATGATGATGATTAGGTGTTTAATTAGTAATTTATATAAACCTACTTATAATAATTCAATTGCTGCCTCTGCGCATCTTTCACCATCCATAGCTGCAGAGACTATTCCTCCAGCATAGCCTCCCCCTTCACCACAAGGAAATAACCCTTTAATCTCAGGATGTTCTAAATTTTCTTTTCTAGGGATGTTTACTGGTGAAGAAGTTCTGGATTCTACCCCTACAATATTTGCTTCATTTGTGTAATAACCATGCATTTTTTTACCAAAAGCATGAAACCCTTTACGTAAACGATTTCCAATCAATCTGGGTAATAGGGAATGCATGGGTGCTGAGTTTAATCCGGGTTGATAAGAGCTGTCGTTTAAATCTTGAGATATTTTTCCATCTACAAAATCTACTAACCTCTGGGCAGGGGCACTTTGCGTTCTCCCTCCAGATGTAAAAGCAAGACGCTCTAAACTCTTTTGATATTCTAGACCTTTTAATGGACCAAATTGGTCATACTTAGGGATGTCTTTATCTACATTTATTTCTACAACTATACCAGAGTTGGCAAATTTATTATTTCGTCTCGATGGAGACATGCCATTAACAACAACCTCTCCACTAGATGTAGCAGCAGGAACTATAAAGCCCCCAGGACACATGCAAAAAGAATAAACCCCTCTATTATTTACTTGATGAACAAGGCTATATGCAGCAGCTGGTAAAAGTTCATCTCTAACTCCTTTGCAACTATATTGAATGCTGTCTATAATTTCTTGTGGATGTTCTACGCGAACTCCCATAGCAAATGACTTTGCTTTGAGTGCTATATTTTTCTTGTGTAATAATTCATAAATATCTCTAGCCGAATGACCAGTAGCTAAAATAACTGAGTTCACAGTTAATTCATTATTATTTTCTAATCGTATGGCAACTAATTTATTGTTCTCAATAACAAAATCCGATACTTTCGAGTTAAAATGAATTTCACCACCAAAATTTAGGATAGTTTCTCTAATATTTTGAATAATTTTTGGAAGCTTATTGGTTCCAATGTGAGGGTGTGCATCAATTAAGATTTGGTCTGTAGCTCCATGGTAAACCAGATTTTCAAAAATACGCCTAACATCTCCTCTTTTTAAACTTCTTGTATACAATTTTCCATCAGAATAAGTTCCAGCCCCACCTTCACCAAAGCAATAATTAGAATTATCATTAACAATGTGATCTCTATTTATAGCCTTAATATCTCTTCTTCGTTCTTGAACATTTTTTCCACGTTCTAAAACAATGGGTTTGTATCCTAACTCAATACATCGTAATGCTGCATACATCCCGGCAGGACCAAAACCAATAATATGAATTTCTTTAGCTTTAGAAACATCTTTATACTCAAAAGAGTATGCTGATTTTTCAAGAATGTTTTCATCAATATATACTGCAACTTTGTAATTAAAGAAAATTTCTTTTTTTCTGGCATCAATAGATTTTCTGAGTAATTTTATGCCACTAATTTCTTTAGAATCAACTCCAAGTTTTTTTGCAGCTTTGTGCAGTAAAGCTCCTTCTTTTTTTTCTTCAATAAGATTAGTTCGGAGTTGAATCTCTTTTATCATAGTACAAACTTACTAGATATATTTTGTTTTTGATATTCTATTGTTAAAAACAATTTCTTTTGCACAAATAGTTGATAATGTAGAGATAAAGAAATTATTTAAAAGCTGTTACGATCCTATCATTTCCAAAAATATCTTTTTTTAATTGAATATTTTTAAACCCTTTTTCTGCTAATAATTTGATAGTTTCTTTTCCTAAATATTGATTGATTTCAAAGTGTAGTTGGCCATTTTTAGTTAAAAAGTTCTTAGCTAATTCGGCTATTTTATTATAAAATAAAAGTGGATTTTTGTTATCTACAAATAAAGCTAGATGTGGCTCGTTATTTAATACATTATTTTTCATCTCTTTTTTTTCCAGTTCTCTTACGTAAGGTGGATTAGAAACAATCACATCATAAAGTTTGTCTAAATTATTAGTTTTTAAAATATCTAGATGTATAAAATTGATGTCTACCTTATTTAGAAGGGCATTTTTCTTTGCAATACGAAGTGCTTCGTTAGAAACATCTATAGCACTTATTTTTGAGCTAGGAAGCTCTTTTTTTAAGGAAATAGCGATGCATCCACTTCCAGTCCCAATATCTAGTATTTTTAATTGCTTTTCATTTTTGGTTTCATTTGAATCAGTCTTATAAGTTTTTATGAGGGAAACTTCTTTTATAACCCGTTCAACAAGTTCTTCAGTTTCAGGTCTTGGGATTAGCACCTCTTTATTTATGTTAAAGGGTAATCCAAAAAACTCAGTTTTTTCAATAATATATTGTATGGGTATTTCTTGCTCTAATTGTTTAGTTGCAATCTGCATTAGATTAAGTGACTTTTGATCAATATGAAAATCAGATTTTAATACAATATCTATTCTCTTAAAACCCATGTACTCTTCTAATATTATAAAGAAAAAGGAATCTATTTCTGAAGTAGGGTAAAGATGTTTAAGAGATTCGTTAAAATGTGCTCTATATTGTTTTATTGTCATAATTTTCTAATCATCCAAACATCACAGGAATAATGACACGTGTTCCCCATAGGAGCATTGATTTGTTTAAAGCCATTCTTCTTATATAATTTTTGAGCTGCCGTCATATAAGGCATGGTTTCTAGGTAGCATTGTTTAAAACCAAACTCTTTGGCCTTAACCATACATTTCTCAATAATTTGTGCTCCTAATCCTTTCCCTCTGATATCGTTTAAAAAATACATTTTTTGCAATTCGCAGGTATCTTCATCAAAACCATCTAGTTGAGAAACTCCACCACCTCCTAGTACAACCCCATTTGATTCTACAACAAAGTAAATAGACTTGTCTTTCTGGTAAGTTGTATGCATATCCTCCAAAGCTTCATCCTCATAAGCTGTACCTACTTTAGGTGCTCCCATTTCTAAAATAACGTCTTGAACAATGGTTTTTACTTGATCATTGTCACGAGGTTCTATTTCTCTTATGATATAATCTGTATTTGTCATTTAATCCTTTATTTTTGCTTTACAAAGTTACTTTATTTTTGAATCACGAATACTACATAAAAAGATGTCTTGAGATTTCTAAACAAGGAATTGGTACAACTAGACCAAATCCTTCTGTTGGTGCGGTATTAGTAGTTGATGATAAAATTATAGGAGAGGGTTTTACAAGTCCTTATGGTGGTAATCATGCTGAGGTAAATGCAATTTCTTCTGTAAAAAATGATGAAGATTTAAAAAAAGCAACGATGTATGTGACTTTAGAACCCTGTTCCCATTATGGAAAAACTCCACCATGTGCAGATTTAATTGTTAAAAGCGGGATTAAAAAAGTAGTGATTGGATGTTTAGATGTAAATGAAATAGTGGCGGGTAGAGGAATTGAAAGACTCCAAAATGAAGGTTGTGAGGTAGTTGTTGGTGTTTTAGAAAATGAATGTAAAGCTCATCACAAAAGATTTTTTACATTCCATTCAAAAAAGAGGCCCTATATTATTTTAAAATGGGCACAAACCCAAGATGGTTTTATTGCTCCTAATAATAGAGCGAAGCAAGCTCCTGTTTGGATCACCCAAAAAGTATCTAGGCAATTAGTTCATAAATGGAGAAGTGAAGAGCATTCAATTTTAGTGGGTACTACAACTATTTTAGATGACAATCCAAGTTTAGATGTTCGAAGTTGGAGTGGAGAAAACCCTCTGAGAATAGTTATTGATAAAGATTTGACAATACCCAAAGATTTAAAGGTTTATGATGGTTCAGTTAAAACAATCTTTATAAATCAAAAAATTACTACCAACAATGAAAACCTTTTTTTTGAAAAAATAAACTTTTCTAAACCCATTGCTCTTGAAATCTGTAAAGTGCTTTTTAAACACAAAGTTCAATCATTAATAGTAGAAGGAGGAGGAAAAACTATCCAAACTTTTATTGATGAAAACTTATGGGATGAAGCTAGGGTTTTTTCTGGCTTGGTAAATTTTAAAGAGGGGACAAAAGCTCCGATACTAAAGGGTCCTTTTTTAAATGAAGAAAACCTTATGGGTGACAGTCTAAAAACTTATATCAATGATTAAAAATATAGTCTTTGATTTTGGAGATGTATTTATAAATCTAGATAAGGAAGCTACTTTTAGGAGATTAAAAGAATTAGGTGTAAAAGAATTTACTGATGAACTATTGAAATTAGGTAAACAATATGAAATGGGGATAATAACTACACAAGAGTTTGTGAAAACATTTAAAACCTTGTTTCCCTCCATTTCAGAAATAGATTTTAAAAATGCATGGAATTCTATGTTGTTAGATTTTCCTCCTCACAGATTGAGCTTTTTAAAAGTACTAGCCAATTCAAAAAAATATCGAATCTTTTTGTTGAGTAACACAAATGATCTACATATTTCTTGGATTCAAAAAACTTGGGGTCGAAAATTATTTTCAGAATTTAAAAACTGTTTTGAGAAATTTTATTTGTCTCATGAAATACATCTGAGAAAACCGAATAAAGATATTTATGAATTTGTAATTGAATCAAATAAATTAATACCTGAAGAAACTTTCTTTGTAGACGATACTGAAGAGAATACAATCATAGCCAACAGTCTTGGTATTAAAAGTTGGAATTTAAATCCAAATTCAGAGGATGTTGTAGATTTGTTTTCCAAAAAAGAATTTAATTAATGGTTTACTTACTCATTAGTATTTGTATTTCAAGTTTTTTATTTGTCATTTTTAAATTATTTGATGTTTTAAAAATTAACACGTTTCAGGCAATTGTCGTAAACTATTTCACAGCTGCTGTGTTGGGTTTTTTCTTGTCAAATAATTTGGTTTCTTTCCAAGAAATACCAGATCAACCGTGGTTTTTTGGGGCATTTTTATTAGGAATTATGTTTATTCTTGTGTTTAATGTCATGGCTTTGACTTCTCAAAAAAATGGGTTATCGGTAGCATCTGTTTCTAGTAAAATGTCTGTTGTTATTGCTATTGTATTTGGAGTCTGGTATTACCAGGAAAGTCTGAGTTTTATAAAAGTTATTGGTATTTTACTGGCACTTATAGCTGTTTATTTGACTTCATCTAAAGAAAAAAATGGAATAGCTCAAAAAAATAAGGATTTCTTATTTCCAATACTTTTATTTTTTGGTTCAGGTGCTATTGATACTAGCTTAAAGTATGTAGAAACATCATTTGTTGCAGAAGGAGGAGTGCCTTTATTTTCCGCCACAATTTTTGGATGTGCCTTTATTTTGGGTGTTATTGCTTTGTTATATCAAAAAGCTAAAGGGACATTAAGTTTTGAGCTCAAATCTATTTTTGGCGGAATTTTATTAGGAGTACCCAACTATTTTTCTATTGTATATTTACTCAAGGCATTAAGTACAGAAGGAATGGAGAGTTCTACGGCTTTTACTTTAAACAACGTTGGGATTGTTATTTTGTCAACTCTTTTTGGCTTGTTTATTTTTAATGAAAAATTAATAAATAAAAATTGGGTTGGAATTGGTATTGCCGTAGTTAGTATCATATTAATTATGTCTGTTAATGGATGATTTATACAAGACCATTACTAAACCTTCAATAGAGACCTTATTTAAAGATAGAAATAGTAAATTTTATGGGTATGCATTTCCAGTGACTGAGGAAGCCTCTGTAAAAGATTTTTTGGAGTTTTTGAGAAAGAAGCATCATACTGCTCGTCATTTTTGTTATGCATGGCAATTAGGAACAGAATCTGTTAGATTTAGAGCAAATGATGATGGTGAACCTAGTAATTCAGCAGGAATGCCAATTTATGGTCAAATTCAATCATTTGAGGTAACCAATATTTTGGTTGTCTCTGTTCGGTATTTTGGTGGAACTAAATTAGGTGTAGGTGGTTTAATTAATGCCTACAAAGCTTCTGCAAGATTAACTTTAGAATCTTCAGCTATTGAGGAGAAGACAATTGATGAGTCATTTCAACTCAATTTTCAATATGACTTAATGAGTAAAGTATTGAGAATTCTCAAAGAAAATTCAATTACAATTAAACGTCAAAAACTTGAGATGGATTGTGAAATGATAATAGCAGTAAGAAAATCACACACACAAAAAATAGTTAAAATTTTTGAGACTTTATACAAGGTAGAAATCAAACAATTAAATGTTTAACTTTTCTAAGATATAATCAGGGCATCTTAGGGGCTTGTTTGTTTTCATGTCCATAAAAGCTAAAACGGAGTTTCCTGTTGATATTTTTTCTTTTTTTTGATTATAAATTTCATAGTCAAATTCTATTTTTACCAAAGGTTTTTTTTTAAGAATGACAATAATTGTTAAAACATCATCATATTTAGCAGATTTTATGAAATTAAAAAACAAACTTATAACTGGAAGCATGATGCCTTTATTTTCCAATTCTTTATAGGTAACTCCTAGGTTTCTTAGCCATTCGGTTCTGGCAATTTCAAAATATGAGGCATAATTTCCATGATAAACTACCCCCATCTGATCTGTTTCACCATAACGAACACGAACATTTGTAGAGAATTTTTTCAAATTTTTTAATTTTACAACAAAGCTAGTCTACGTAAAAAATAATTAATAATCAATAGCAATTTGATTTTTTTATACTGTTTTTTATTCACACATTTGTAATGTTTATTAAAGTAGACAATCCCCTAGTTAAAATATCAACTAAACAAAGAAATTTCTATACGAATTTATGACTAAAACTGCTGTTTCGGTTTGGGATAAATGTTTATCATTTATTAAGGATAATATTAAGCCACAGGCATACAAAACTTGGTTTGATCCAATTAAGCCTGTGAAGCTATCAGCTGAAGCCTTAACCATCCAAGTTCCGAGCAAGTTTTTTTATGAATGGTTAGAAGAACATTATATCAAACTTTTAAGAGTAGCCCTTGTTAGAGAATTAGGTAAAGACGCAAAATTAATTTATGATGTTCGTATGGAAAATACCTACAGCAGTAACCGTCCTCAGATTGTTAAAATTCCCAGTTCAAATAGAGATCCATTAAAGCCTCAAAAAATATCTGTTCCAGTTGAAGTTAACAAGCGAGAGCTCAGAAACCCTTTTGTGATTCCAGGATTGCAAAAAGTAAAAATAGAATCTCAGTTAAATGCAAACTACAATTTTAAAAATTTTGTGGAGGGTGATTCCAACAGATTAGCACGTTCTGCTGGAATGGCAGTTGCTAACAAGCCAGGAGGGACCTCTTTTAATCCACTACTAATATATGGTGGTGTTGGCTTAGGAAAAACACATTTAGCTCACGCTATTGGTGTAGATATTAAAGATAAATATCCAGATAAGACGGTTTTATATATATCATCTGAAAAATTTACACAACAATTTATAGATTCTGTTAAATCAAATACTAGAAATGATTTTATCCATTTCTATCAAATGGTTGATGTTTTACTTATAGATGATGTGCAGTTTCTCTCTGGAAAAGCTGGTACTCAGGATGTATTCTTTCATATATTTAATCATCTGCATCAAAATGGTAAACAAGTAATTTTGACCTCGGATAAGGCTCCTGTAGACATGCAAGATATAGAACAACGTCTCCTGTCTAGATTTAAGTGGGGATTATCAGCAGAATTACAGTTACCAGATTTCGAAACTAGAATTTCTATCCTCCAAAATAAATTATTTAGAGATGGAGTAGAAATGCAAGAGGAAATTGTTGAGTATATTGCAAAAAATATTAAATCAAATGTAAGAGAGTTAGAGGGTGTTATAATTTCCATGATAGCTCAGGCATCTTTCAATAGAAGAGAGTTCTCCTTAGAGCTTGCAAAACAAATTGTAGATAAATTTGTTAAGAATACTAAAAAAGAAGTTTCTATCGATTACATTCAGAAAGTAGTTTCTAAATATTTTGACATGGATGTTGTAACTCTTCAATCCAAAACTAGGAAAAGACATATAGTCCAAGCCCGTCAACTGGCTATGTATTTTGCTAAAAGGATGACAAAGACTTCTTTGGCTAGCATAGGTTCGCAAATTGGACAAAGAGACCACGCTACGGTCTTACATGCTTGTAAAACTGTTGATAATTTAACTGAGACAGACAAACAATTCAGAAAATATGTTGAAGACTTAACTAAAAAGTTAACTTTTTAAAAAATTTTTCAAATCGCTTTGTTTTTTTAATTTCATTTGATGAAAAAGATACTAATGGTCTGTTTAGGAAATATCTGCAGGTCACCATTGGCAGAAGGAATTCTTAAATCTAGACTAGATCCTAATTTATTTTATGTAGATTCAGCCGGAACTGCGGCATATCATGTTGGAGAAAAACCAGATAATAGGTCTATTTTGACTGCCAAAAGACATGGAATTGATATTTCAAATCAGAGAGCCCGAAAATTTATAAAATCAGATTTTATTAATTTTGACGTTATTTATGCAATGGATAAAGAAAACTTTCACGATATTATTTCATTAGCAAAAGATGACTTTCAACAAAGGAAGGTTAAGTTACTATTAAATGAAAGTAAATTATTTTCAAATAAGAGTGTGCCAGATCCTTACTATGGGGGTGATGACGGTTTTGAAGATGTCTATCAAATGTTAGATCAAGCTTGTGAAATGATTGAAAAAAAATATTTATGAAAGGAAACTTATATCTAATACCCACTACCTTAGGAGATAATGAACCTCTAGAAGTTATGCCTTATTCTGTTAAGACGATAGTGGAAATGGTTGACCACTTTATTGTTGAAAATGAAAAATCTGCTAGAAGATTCATAAAAAAAATCACACCAAAAAAATCACAACCCTCTCTAACTATTATGAAGTTAGACAAATATGCAGTAGAATTGGAAACTCAAACCTTTCTTAATGTTTGTGATCAAGGTATTTCTGTTGGCTTGCTTTCTGAAGCAGGAGTTCCAGCTGTTGCTGATCCAGGTGCTACAATAGTTAAACTAGCACATGAAAAAGGAATAAAAGTAGTCCCTTTAGTAGGGCCTTCATCCATATTAATGGCTTTAATGTCATCTGGACTTAATGGTCAAAATTTTGCTTTCAATGGATATTTACCAATTGATAATTCTGAAAGAAAAAAGTCAATTAAAGAATTAGAAAAATTGTCAAAGGATAAAAATCAATCTCAAATTTTTATTGAAACACCATACAGAAATGATAAAATGTTTACTGATTTAAAATCTACACTCACTCCAGGGACTTCATTGTGTATAGCAGTAGATATCAGTTTACCTAGTGAATACATTAAGACATATAGTGTCTCAGAGTGGAAAAGAATGTCTCCATCACTTCATAAAAGACCAGCAATTTTTATTATTCAGAAGTAGATAAATTAGACACTAGCTTTTCTATCTCCAACAATAAAAGAAACATCATATCCTGCAAAAATTTCCATGTATGATGCTATTGAAGTTCCGTAGGCATCTGAAAGGTTTCTAGAACCACTACTTCTGAGATATTTCTTTACATTTCCTGCACCGCTTAAATGAGCCGCTGCTAAAATTCCGGATTCAGTTATTTTAATGCCATTTATTATCTTGCCAACACTTCTTTTAATATCTTTTCTAAGAATCCATTTATTTACTTTACAATAGGCGATGAATACTTTTTCTTGTAATTCTGGATCTTTTAAAAATGAGTTGGTGTTGTAAATATTAAACCTCTCAAGAGTGTATCTTCCAAATTGATACTTACCAAGGTATCCCAAAGTATTTACAGAACTATATTTTCCTTGTGATTCTTTAAAAGCTAATGCTTCTTTAAAGCCAACAAAATTTTTCTGTAAAAACAGTATTGATAACGGGTTGTTGGAGTCTAAGACAACTGTTTCAGGGGTTACAATTTCTTTTGATGTTTTTGGGTTCTTAACAGCATTAGTTAATCCAAAAAATAAAAAAAATATAAATATAAACTTCTTAATAATAGTATTATTTCTGTTTAGCGAGCGCAAAGATACAACTTAATTTATAATAAGTTGATTTTCAAGTAATTTAGGTATTTTGAAAATACAAATAATAGAAATTAACTTCTTTTTTACTATAAAATTCTAAGGTAGGTGCTGTTATTTTTATGAAATTAATTACAGAAAACGCAGATTGTAAAATTTTTCATTGTAGCTATAAATAATATTTAATAAAATTAGAGGGTAATATTTTTTCCTACACTATCTGTTAACTCCTTTTTTATTTAACCACCGTTGATATTTTACTGCATTGTTATTGTGCTTCTTTAGTGTGCTTGCAAATTCATGATATCCAACATTTGTTACACTCGCACACATGTACAAGTAATTGTGTTTTTGAAAGTTTAAAACTGCGTTGATTGACGATATATCAGGCATAGATATAAGGTTGGGTGGTAATCCTCTATTTAAATAAGTATTAAAAGGAGATGGAATTTTCAAATCTTTAAGTAAAACTCTTTTAACTTGAAATTTTTCACCATTTTCCTTTTTTAAAACATAAATAATAGTAGGATCTGCTTGAAGAGGAATGTTTTTTTTGAGTCTGTTTAAGTATAGTCCAGCTACAATAGGTCTCTCAGATACTTTAGCTGTTTCTTTTTGAACTATAGAAGCTAGTGTCATGATTTGTGATGGTGACATATTTATTTGAGCAGCTTTTTGTAAACGATCTTTGTTCCAGAATTTTCTAAATTCTTTAAGCATATTTGTTCTAAATTTTTCTACAGAAACATTCCAATAAAATTCATAAGTATTAGGAATTAAAATTTCTAATACAGATGATTCTGAGAGTTTATTGGTATTCAAAAAAATAGGGTCTTTAAATCCTTCTAAGATTGAGATAGAATCTAATTCTAATTGTTCAGCTACTCTTCCTGAAAATTTCTCTAGAGTATCTTGATTGTTAAATGATACTTTTACTGGTGTTTGGTTACCACTTCTTAAAAGATTGATAATATCATTCAGAGACATTCCTTCTGTAAGAATGTATTTCCCAGCTTTCGGGTTTTTATAATTTTTCTTCTGTGCGAGCCAAAAAAATATATTTTCGTTACCTATAAAGTCATTCAAAGCTTTTTCAACATCATCTATATTATCAGTTGATCGAATATAAATAGCCCCAGTTTTATTAATAAGGTTTCCAAATATATGCTGATAGTAATGATAACCAACCATTCCACTGAAAACAAGTGAAAGAGTTACAATAATTAAAATTAATCTCTTATTCATGAATTAGTTGAAATGTTAGTTCATTTTTATATTCTCCATTAGTAAATAACCAGTCTTTTTTCTCACCACATTTTTTAAAACCGTTATTAGTAAATAATGTGATACTATGTTTGTTGTCTGAGGTTATGTTTGCAAAGAGTTGATGTAAATCTAGCGCTTCAAAGCAATATCTAGTCAATAAAGACAATGCATCAGAGGCAAAACCTGCTTTCTGATGGGGTTCATTAATTACAATACCGATGCCTGCTCTTTTGTGTTGTGGATTAAAATCAAATAAGTCAATCAAGCCAACAGTTTTATTGTTGGAGGTTTCATCGATAACCATACGTAACTGTTTAGCTTCATAAATATCTTGGTGAGCATTTTCTAAATATTTTTTTAACATATATCTAGAAAATGGTACTTGAGTACTGCTAACCTCCCAAAAATTAGTATTGTTTTCTACTTCAAACAGAAAATCTAAATCCTCTGGTTCTAGGGCTCTTAATTTAACTTTCTTTCCTAGTAAACTGATCATAAATTTAAAGTTCCTTTAAAAACAAATTGTGCAGGTCCCGATAAAATAATATCAGTAAAACTTTCTTCATGAGCAATAAATTGCACTTCCAAATGACCACCAAGAACATCCAATTTAATATGATTACTGTCAGATTTTCCTATTTTATACATTGCAATTGCTACAGCTGTTGCACCAGTACCACAAGCCAATGTTTCGTCTTCAACTCCGCGTTCATAAGTTCTTACTTTAAATGTTTGATGATCTAGTTGCTCTACAAAATTTATATTACATCCCTCGGAACTGTATAAAGAATCGATGATAGTCCTTCCTTTTTCAATTACAGATATATCGTCTAAATTTTCAACCATTTCAATATGATGAGGTGATCCAGTATTAGTGAAAATAAATTCTTTTGACACTAAAATATCATGAACATTTATCATTTTAAGAGAAACCTTATCAGAATTTATTTCTGCTGAATGAATTCCATCTATTGCATAAAATGTGGTAGTTTTTTTAAATAATTTCAGCTCTTTTGCAAATGCAACAATGCATCTACCTCCATTACCACACATGGTGCTTTCATGGCCATCTGCATTAAAATATATCATACTAAAATCAACAGTTTTATGATCTTCTAACAGGATCAAACCGTCTGCACCTATACCAAAATGACGATCACATAATGATGCAATTAATGAACTATTTTTCTTCGGAAAAATATAATTTCTGTTATCTATTATAATGAAATCATTTCCGGTTCCTTGATATTTATGAAAGGTCATTGTCATAGCTCCAAATATACACAAAAGCTCCTAAACCTGTGTTTGTTAAAAGAGGGTTAAAATCAGTTAAGAATTGTTAAGTTTAGTAAATAAAATGAAAAAAATATTATTTTTGATTAGAACATAAATTTATAATTAAAATGAAAAAAAATCTTAGTTTTTTAACAGTAGCTATTCTAGGAGGCGTAGTATCATTATTTGGATACATTTCTTTTTTTGATAATGGTCATTTAATTACTGAGACAAAGGAATCTCCTATTCAAACATTTCAAACAAATTACACTACTTCAGCATTTGAATTAAACACGGCAACATATGCTCCAACAAATTTCACTGAAGCAGCAGAAAAATCTATTCATGCAGTAGTTCATGTAAAAAATACGGCAATTTCATCTGGAATAAATTCTATTGCAGATTTGTTTAATGGTACAAAAAGACAACAACAAATTGGCACAGGAAGTGGTGTAATTATCTCTTCCGACGGATATATAGTAACCAATAATCATGTTATCGATGGTGCAACAGATCTAGAAATTACATTAAACAATCGAAAAAAATACAAAGCTTCTCTCATTGGAACAGATAAAAAAAATGATATAGCTTTACTGAAAATTGATGCAGAAGACATTTTACCATACATCCCCTTTTCCGATTCAGACAACCTAAATATTGGTGAATGGGTGTTGGCAGTAGGAAATCCATATAACTTAACTTCTACTGTAACCGCAGGAATTATTAGTGCTAAAGGGAGAGATTTACAAGGTAACTATTCAACAGACTCGTTTATTCAAACAGATGCAGCTGTTAACCCCGGTAATAGTGGTGGAGCTCTCGTAAATTCTAGAGGAGAACTTGTAGGCATCAATACTGCTATTTCAACTAAAACGGGCTCCTACATTGGATACTCATTTGCAGTGCCCTCTAATATTGCAAAAAAAATAATTGACGATATCCTTGAGTTTGGTAAAGTACAAGAGGCTATTATTGGTTTTTTACCTGATCTACGAGAGGATGATATACAGGGAGTTAGGATTGGGGATTTTTCTGAAGGGAGTAATGCAGAAAAAGCTGGACTTTTAAAGGGAGATATCATAGTAAAAATAAATGATATTAAAATTTCTAAATTTTCTGAATTAACGGGTCAGCTTTCAGCAAAAAGACCAGGAGATTCTGTAAAATTAACTATTGATAGAGATGGAGAGATTTTTACAAAAAATATTAATTTAATTAAAAGAATAGAACGATATATTTCAAGAACTTATGGAATTGAGTTGATAGATGATTCAAAAGGAGCAAAAATAATTAGAGATGGTCTTTCAGAAGACAGTCCCTCTAGCATAAAAGGGTATATTATTACTAAAATCAATGGAAAGGAAGTAGGAACTGCTTCAGATGCAATTAAGTTATTAGATGGCCTCTCTAGAAATGGGTACCGTTTAAAAGTAGAAATGATTGATTTAGATAACGAAACAAGTATTTATTTTTTCTAAAAAATTAAAAGTTTAATTACCGATTATTTTGTTTTTTTAAAGCTTAGATTCTCATGATTAAAACCATGGGTATTTAGGCTTTTTTATTTTTTGAAATAAATTACGAAATCGATTTCGTTTTGTAAAAAAAAGAAATACTTTTGCACAAAAATAAATATGTTAAAAGCCAAAGATTACGAAAACGAAGTTATTTCACAGGCAAAAATTCGTAGAGCTACTACTGAATTCATAAATATTATCAATGATTTATGGTATGATAAATCTATAGAACTTGTCTTGTTTAGAAATACACTAGTAGATAAAAGAGCTAGTGAGATTTTAAATCTAATTAATTATGCTAAAGAATTTGTTGGTAAACCAATTTCAGTGTATGATGCATTAGATATTGCCAAAGCTATTCAACAGATTGAATTACCCTCGTCTAAGCTAGATATAGGGAAAATAGCTTATGAGTGCTACTTAGACGTTAATGGAAGTGAAGATAAGGTCACATTTGTTAAAAGACAATTGAAGGATGCTACAGAAGCAAATGATATTCAACCCAAGGATGTTGTTTTGTATGGGTTTGGAAGAATAGGTCGTCTTTTAGCTAGAGAGTTAATGTCAAAAATGGGTAAAGGTTCTCAACTGAGACTAAGAGCAGTGGTTACAAGAGGAGAAATTACCAAAAATGTATTAGATAAAAGAGCTTCTTTGCTAAGTATAGATTCTGTTCATGGAGATTTTTTAGGAACTGTACAGACAGATGTTGAAAATAATGCATTAATCATCAATGGAACTACCGTTACTATGATATCAGCTAAATCTCCAGAAGAGATAGATTATACAAACTATGGTATTCAAGATGCATTAGTTATTGACAATACCGGGGCTTTTAGAGACAAAGAGGCATTAAATAGACATTTAAAAGCTAAAGGAGCATCTAAAGTTCTATTAACAGCCCCTGGAAAAGGAATTCCAAATATTGTTCACGGAGTTAATCACAAAAAATATCACCCAGATACCCAAGATATTTTTTCAGCAGCTTCATGTACAACAAATGCAATTACTCCAGTTCTTAAAGTCTTAGATGACAACTATGGGATTATAAAAGGACATCTAGAAACTATTCATGCCTATACCAATGATCAGAATCTAGTAGATAATATGCATAATAAAAATCGAAGAGGTAGAGCAGCAGCGTTAAATATGGTGATTACCGAAACTGGGGCAGGGAAGGCTGTTTCTAAAGCACTACCATCATTAAAGGGTAAGTTAACTTCAAATGCAATTAGAGTTCCTGTACCAAATGGTTCTTTAGCTATATTACATCTTAAGCTAGGTACTGAAATAACAACCGAAGCTGTTAATTCCATAATGAAATTAAACGCCCTAGAGGGAGAGTTAGTTGAGCAAATTCAATATTCTTTAGATGCTGAGCTTGTATCATCTGATATAGTTGGATCTACTGCACCGTCTATTTTTGACAGTAAAGCTACGATAACACATGGAGATTCAATTGTTATTTATGTCTGGTATGATAATGAATATGGATATAGTCATCAAGTAATTCGTTTGGCAAAATATATTGCCAAAGTAAGAAGGTATACCTATTATTAATAGTTGATAACTTCATAACTTTTTTAACCCGAAACATCTTTGTTTCGGGTTTTCTTTTGATTATTTTTAACCTGACAAATTTATTAGTAAAAATGATCCCTGTAAAGCAGCAAATTAATTCTTTAAGAGAAGAACTTAATCTTCACAATCACAACTATTATGTTGAGGATAACGCTACCATATCCGACTATGAATTTGACTTAAAATTGAAAAAACTAGAAGCGCTTGAAAATACTCATCCAGAATTTTATGATGCCAACTCACCTTCACAAAGAGTAGGAGGTACTATTACAAAAAATTTCAACACTATTATTCATCAAAATAGAATGTACTCTTTAGACAATTCATATTCTAAAGATGACTTATTAGATTGGGAAAAAAGACTTCAAAAAAATTTAGGAATAGAGACTATAGAATATACCTGTGAATTAAAATATGATGGTGCATCTATTAATCTTAGTTATAAAAACGGTAATTTTATAAAAGCTGTTACACGTGGTGACGGTTTTCAGGGTGATGAAGTAACTCAAAATATTCGAACGATTAGATCTATACCACTCAAAGTATCCTCGTCTTTTATGGATAATTTTGAGATGCGAGGTGAAATTATTTTACCTTTAGAAGGGTTTCAAAAAATGAATGAAGTTCGTTTGTTGAATGGAGAAGAGGTTTACAGGAATCCAAGAAATACAGCCAGCGGAAGTTTAAAACTTCAAGATAGTTCAGAGGTAGCAAAAAGACCTTTAGATTGCCTGTTATATCAGGTGGTTACTGATGAACGAAAATATGCTACTCATTATGATAGCCTTCTAGCAGCTAGAAAGGCAGGGTTCAAGATTCCTAAAACCATTATACTAGCTAGTTCCATAGAGGAGGTGTTTCGCTTTGTTAATGAATGGGATGTGAAACGTCATCAGTTACCCTATGAGACAGATGGTGTTGTTATTAAAGTGAATAATCTACAACAACAAGAAGAATTAGGATATACTGCTAAATCTCCTCGTTGGGCTATTGCCTACAAATTTAAAGCTGTTCAAGTTTCAACAGTTCTTAAGGAAATAACATACCAAGTTGGTAGAACTGGAGCAATAACTCCAGTTGCAAATTTGGAACCTGTTCAGTTGGCAGGAACAACAGTAAAAAGAGCTTCTCTTCACAATGCTGATCAAATAAACAAACTAGATATAAGAATTAATGATACTGTTTTTGTTGAAAAGGGAGGAGAAATTATTCCAAAAATTATTGCTGTAGATTTTACTAAAAGAGAAGAATATTCTCAATCAACTATCTATGCAACACATTGTCCTGAATGCCAAACAGCGTTGGTTAGATCAGAGGGGGATGCAAAGCATTATTGCCCAAATATGTATGGTTGTGCTCCTCAAATTACAGGAAGAATTCAGCATTTTATCAGTCGAAAAGCAATGAATATAGATGGTTTAGGAGGTGAAACAGTTGATTTATTACGAAAGGAAGGTCTTATTGAAAATTATGCTGATCTCTATAATTTAACTTCAGATCAAGTTATTCCTTTGGAGAGAATGGCAGAAAAATCTGCCAAGAATATGATTGAAGGTATCAATAAATCAAAAGAAATTCCATTTGAAAAAGTATTATTTGCTCTAGGAATTAGATTTGTTGGGGAAACAGTTGCAAAAAAACTAGCCAAACATTTTAAATCTATTGATAATTTGATGGCTGCTGACATGGAAACATTGATATCTGTTGATGAAATTGGTGACAGGATTGCAGAGAGTATTCAGGAGTTTTCTAATGATTTAAGTAACATATTATTAATTGATAGGTTAAAATCTTATGGAGTTCAAATGCAGATATCTGAGAAGGATCTTATTGGATTAACTGACAAGTTACAAGATAAAGTGTTTGTAGTATCAGGAGTTTTTTATAAAATGACTAGAAATGAACTTAAAAAATCCATAGAGGATAATGGAGGAAGGGTTAGTTCATCTATTTCAAAGAAAACAGATTACATTGTTGCTGGGGATAACATGGGCCCCAGTAAAAAAACAAAAGCAGAAGACCTTGGAGTCACTATAATTAGTGAACATGATTTTATTGAAATGATTAAGTAAGCTTCCATTTTTCTTTAATTACAGCTCAAGTAAGTCATACAATAATGGTTTTATTAGAGATCTCTTTATTACTTTGATTGTCAAAATAGAAATCTATACGGCCCAAATTTACTCCATAAGCACCAACTTGATTTACAATTACAGTTTCATTGTTTACGTTTTTGACAAGGGTAGGTTTTGGTAAAAAAGTATGTGTATGTCCTCCAATGATTAAATCAATATCCTTGGTTGCGGCAGCCAACTTTAAATCAGATACTTTTTGGGTATTTTTATAATGATATCCCAGATGTGATAAGCATATAATCAAATCACAGTTTTTATTTTCTTTTAACTCTCTAGTTATATCTTTGGTTATTTCTATTGGGTCTAAGTAGGTGGTTTCTTTAAATAATTCTGGACTCACTAAATTTTGTAATTCTATTCCCAATCCAAAAACACCTATTTTAATACCACCCTTAAAGAAAATTTTATATGGTTTCACTAATGTATTTAAAATGGTATTTTTAAAATCATAGTTAGCACAAACAAAATCAAAACTGGCATTGGGGAGCTGGTGATGAAAACCCTCGATAGAGTTATCAAAATCGTGGTTTCCAATGGTAGCAGCATCATATTTTAATAGACTCATCAGTTTAAATTCTATTTCTCCACCAAAGTAATTAAAATAGGGAGTGCCTTGAAAAATATCACCCGCATCTAATAAAAGAGTATTAGGGTTTTCATTCCTTACTTTTTGAATTAAAGAAGCCCTTCTAGCAACACCTCCTTTATTTGCAAATTTGTGATGACTTGGATCAAAAGGCTCTATTTGGCTATGAGTGTCATTGGTGTGAAGTATAGTAATGTGTTTAGGTTTAGTCTCACAAGACTTAAAAGTTAACCCGCCTACACTAGCTAAAGCTAAACTTGCAGAGGTTTTTTTGATGAAATTTCTTCTTTTCATTGTTAAAATAAATTAAATATACTTTCTCGTTAATTTTTAATTTACGATTACTCTATTATCTAGATTAGCCATTAACGTGTCTTTGCTCTTGAAATAATCTACTATTGCATCCCTAATTAAAAAGTTACTGTCAAATAAACTTTCAGGTTCTGAAAAGAAAATCATTCCATCACCCCCTTTTTGTAAATAGTTAGATGTGGCAACAAAGTAAGTTCTATGTTTTTTAATGGTTTTTCCGTTTATAAGTACATTGTAAGAATCATTTTCAATAGTTAATTGAATATTTTTTGACAATGGGTGTGCAGTTTTTTTTGCTACAAAATAATTAAACAATGCTTTAATTTTATCATAATTGAGTTCCACCACTACTATTGTATTATCAAAAGGCATGAGTTCAAAAGCATTAGAAACAGTTACATCACCTTTCATAATAGCAGCTCTAATACCTCCATAATTAGACATTGAAAAATCTACAGTCTTTCCTGTTTTATTTTTGAAAAGTTCATTGGCTTTTTCATAAGATAAATCTGCAACTAAATTACCAAGTGTACTTTGAAGATTCCCGTCTGTTCTTTCTAATATTTTAGGAGAAAATGAAAGAGATTTGGTAATTTCTTTAGTCATTTTTTTCTTGTAAGGAGTAAATAATTGAATGATTGAACTGTCTTGTTTAATATCATTACTAATGTTTAGTTGTTTTGCATTAATTTTTAAAACTTCATGTGAGTTGTTTTTACAAGCTATAAGAAGGAAGCTGAAAAAGAAAAGAATCCAGATTTTTTTCATAAATGACATGATTCGTTTTTTAATTATATTTGTGGGTACAAGATAGTTTTTTGTGTCGTTGAATTTATGCTAAGATCTAAATTAAAATACTACTACATTCAAAAAAAGATTCATTCCCTATCTTTAAAATCCCAATCATCAGCTGATGAATCTACAAAAAAAATTAAAACAGTTGGGATTATATCATGTGATAATTTTTCAAAAAAATATGATTTTTCTGAAATTTTAATTCAAAAGTTTAGCTTAAGAAACCCCAAAATTTATAGTTTCAGGAAGTTTTCTAAAGATGATCAAAAATCATACAAGCATTTTTCCGAAAAAGACTTTGATTGGAGAGGAGACATTCTAGACACTAGCTTAAGTAGTTTTCTTGAGGAGCCATTTGATTTGTTAATTTGTTTGTACACCAAAAAAAATATCTTTCTAGAATATGCAGTAGCTTCCTCTGCTGCTTCCTTTAAAGTTGGATTGTCTAACCATAACACTGGATTTTTTCATTTAGATATTTCTTGTGATTTACATCAAATAGATGTGTTTTTTGATGAAATGAAAAAGTATTTATCAATTCTTGATAAGCATTCATAGTTTAAAATTCAACAAAGTATTTAAATCTGTAAAAATTAGATTTTAAGCAATTTTAATTGAGATTTACTATCATTAATAGCGTATTTTTGTTAAAATTAAATTTTGTTTATGCAAAAATTTGTAGGAACAGGTGTTGCCTTGGTAACCCCTTTTAAAAAAGACTTATCTATTGATTTTACTGCATTGTCTAAACTCGTTGAGTTCAATATAGCTAATGGAGTAGATTATCTTGTGATTAATGGAACTACAGGAGAGAGTGTAACAGTATCTAAAGAAGAGAGACAAAGAATTGTTGATGTTATAGTTTCTGTTAATAAAGGCAGAGTTCCTTTGGTGCTTGGTTTAGGTGGCAATAATACTAGTGCTGTTATAGCAGAAATTTTATCTTCAGATCTAACTCATATAGATGCGGTTTTATCTGTGGCGCCTTACTACAGTAAGCCAACCCAAGAGGGTTTTTATCAACATTTTAAAGCAATTGCTTTGGCTAGTCCAAAACCAATTATCTTGTATAATGTTCCAGGACGAACCTCAAAAAATATGGACTCTCAAACCACATTGCGTCTAGCCTCTGATTTTAATAATATTATAGCTGTAAAAGAAGCAGGGAATAATGTTCAGCAATATTTAGAATTGATAAAAAATAAACCGAAAGATTTTTTAATTATTTCTGGTGATGATGATTTAGCACTTAATGTTGTTTTAGCAGGTGCATCTGGCGTTATATCTGTCATAGGTCAGGCTTTTCCTAAAGAATTCTCAACCTTAATCCGTTTAGGATTACAAGGGAAAAATAAAGAAGCATATAAATTACATTATAAACTAATGGATATTATTAGTATGATATTTTCAGAAAATAATCCTTCAGGAATAAAGGCAGTTCTTCAATGCTTGGGTATTGCATCTAACGAAGTTAGGTTGCCTTTGGTTAAAGCATCTGAGAAACTTCAAAAAGAAATTACTAATTTTGTTACTAATTTAGATTAAAAAATATGTTATCAAAAATAATTGAAGAGGCTTTAAATAAGCAAGTTACAGTAGAAGCATCATCATCTCAGGTATATTTAGCCATGGCTTCTTGGGCAGAAACTTTAGGTTTTGAGGGCGTTGCAACCTTTATGTACGCTCACTCTGATGAAGAACGTGAGCATATGTTAAAACTCGTGAAATTTATTAATGAGCGAGGTGGTCATGCAAAAGTATCCCAATTAGATGCCCCTCCAGCTGAATTTGGATCATTCAAAGAAATGTTTGAAAGTTTATTTCAGCACGAAGTAAAAGTATCTAAATCTATTAATGATTTAGTAGACATAACACTTCAGGAAAAAGACTATGCAACCCACAATTTCCTTCAATGGTATGTTTCTGAGCAAATAGAAGAAGAAGCACTTGCAAGAAATATTTTAGATAAAATAAAGTTAATTGGAGATGATAAAGGAGGTTTGTATTTGTTTGATAATGATGTGAAAAGTCTTATTGGAGCAGAACCTGGCTCTGAACTTAATTAACAAACATTTAATATCAAACGGATAATTTCTAACAACTATTTTTAGTTAATTACATCATTCAAAGTTGTTGTTTTTTAATTATTTTAAAAGCTCAATAAAATTAAAATCTATTTTTTTAATTTGACTCTCTATACAAAACAAATTAGAGCTATTGAAGCTGATTTATAAAAGAAAAAAGCGTTTTAGTAATCCATATAAATACCTTACTTTTGCCAAATGCGAAAAATCAAGATTTTAACACTAATTTTTTCTGTTTCACTATTGTTTAATTCATGTGGTGAATACTCTCGTACTGTAGGAAAGGGGTCTATGGCGGATAGATATAAATTAGCTGTAAAAAAATATGAAGCTAAAGAATATGCAAAGGCTTTAAGATTGTTTGACTTAGTTATACCCTCATACAGAGGTAAACCACAAATGGAACGTATTCAATTCATGGTAGCACAATCAAATTTTAATGAGAAAAGTTATGCTACTGCTGCTTATGCTTTTGATAGATTTACAATTAATTACCCAAAAAGCTCAAAAAATGAAGAGGCAGCCTTCTTATCTGCCTACAGTTATAAATTAGCTTCTCCGTCATCTAGTTTAGACCAAACAGACACCAATAAAGCTATTATAGCTTTTCAAACGTTTATAGATGCTTATCCAGACTCAGATAGATTAGAGGAAGCTAATAAACATTATAGAGAATTACAGTTTAAATTAGAAACTAAAGCTTTTGAAATAGGGAAAACTTATTATAAAACTGCCTTAACAGATTTTAGAAACTATAATTCTGCTATTGTTGTTTTTGATAATTTAATAAACGATTTTTTAGGCACAAAATTAAAAGAAGAAGCTTTATATTATAGATTTAAAGCTTTTCATGATTTGGTTATTGTTAGTACTGAAAGAAAAAAGCCTAATAGAATTAAAGATGCAATTGCAGCTTACGAAAAGTTAGTTAGAAACTTTCCTAAATCTAAATTTTTAAAAGATTCGGATAAGTTATTATCAGAAATAAAAAAAGAAGAAAAACAGTTAGTAAAGAGTTAATTATGAATTATAAAGAAACAAAAGCTCCAGTAACAACAGTAACTTATGATAAAGATATTGTAGAGTCTCAAACAGAGAATATCTATGAGGCAATCTCTATCATATCTAAAAGAGCAGTTCAAATTAATACTGATTTAAAAACAGAATTAGTTGAGAAATTAGAGGAGTTTGCTACTTACAATGATAGCTTAGAAGAGGTTTTTGAAAACAAAGAACAGATTGAAGTATCAAAGTTCTATGAAAAATTACCCAAACCTACTGCAATCGCAGTAGATGAATGGTTAGATGGTAAAGTTTACCATAGAACACCAGATACTGAGTAATGTCTGTTTTAAGCGGTAAAAAAATTCTTCTTGGTATCACAGCCGGAATAGCCGCTTACAAGACGGCCACTTTGGTTCGTTTATTTATCAAATCTGGGGCAGAAGTTCAAGTTATCATGACACCTGCCTCCAAAGATTTTATTACCCCATTAACACTTTCTACTCTTTCAAAGAATCCAGTTCATTCTACTTTTTATAGTAAAGAAGAAGAAAACGAATTATGGAATAATCATGTAGAATTAGGACTTTGGGCAGACCTAATGCTCATAGCACCTGCAACGGCAAATACATTATCTAAAATGTCTAGTGGCACTTGTGATAATCTATTAATTGCTACTTATTTGTCTGCAAAATGTCCAGTATACTTTGCGCCTGCAATGGATTTAGACATGTACGCTCACCCTTCTACAATAACCAGTTTAGATAAGCTTCAGTTATTTGGAAATAAAATGATTCCAGCCACAAGTGGAGAATTGGCAAGTGGTTTGGTTGGTGAGGGAAGAATGGCAGAGCCACAAGACATCATGTCTTTTATAGAAAATGACATTTTATCTACATTACCCTTAAAAGGTAAAAAAGTTTTAGTAACAGCCGGACCAACCTATGAAGCCATAGATCCTGTAAGATTTATTGGAAATCATTCCTCAGGAAAAATGGGATTTGAAATAGCTAAAGCTGCCGCAAATCTTGGAGCTGAAGTGTTTTTAATAACCGGACCAAGTGAAGAAAAAGAAAATAACACGCTAATTAAGAGAATAAATGTGGTGACTGCTGAAGAAATGTATAAAGCTTGTCATCACTATTTTCATGAGGTAGCTATTGCCGTTTTATCTGCTGCCGTTGCAGATTACAAGCCAAAAAAAGTAGCTACAGAGAAAATAAAAAAGAAAGATACTACGTTAGAGATAGAGTTAGCTCCAACAAAAGATATTTTAGCCTCCTTAGGAGCTATCAAGCAACAACAGTATTTAGTTGGTTTTGCCTTAGAGACAAATAATGAGATTGTAAATGCACTCTCTAAACTAGAAAGTAAAAATTTAGATGCCATTATTTTAAACTCATTAAAAGATAAAGGTGCAGGATTTGCCACAGATACAAATAAAGTAACTTTTATAGATCATGAGCAACATCAAGTACATTTTGAATTAAAGTCAAAAACAGCGGTAGCTATCGATATTATGAATGAAATTTTGAATAAAATAGATGCGTAGTATACTCTTATTTTTTATTTTTTTATCAACCATAACAATTTCTTCACAAGAATTAAATTGTCAAGTAACTGTTAATTTTGATCAAGTGTCAGGATCAAATAGACAAGTTTTTAAAACACTAGAAACATCCATAACAGAATTTGTAAATCAAAAAAAATGGACAGATAAAACTGTCAAATCTCAAGAACGTATTAATTGTGCTATAAATATTATTATCACAAAAAGAGATAATAATACTTTTGAAGGATCTATTCAAATACAGTCTACAAGACCAGTTTTTGGAACTTCTTATGAGACTCCAATTTTAAATATCAGAGATAATGACTTTAATTTTAAGTACAACGAATTTGATCAGTTAATATATAACCCAACTAGATTTGACTCTAACTTAATTTCTACAATTGTTTTTTACACATATATAATTCTAGGAGTAGACGCAGATAGCTTTGCTTTAAAGGGTGGCGAATCTTATTTAAAAGAAGCAGAAAATGTAACACTTCAAGCCCAGCAGAGTGGTCTTGCAGCATGGTCTAACCAAGTGGGTGTTCAAAATAGATTTCAAATTATAGACAATCTATTATCACCTGGTTTAAGTCAGTATCGATCAGTACTTTACAAGTATCACAGAATAGGTCTAGACGAATTATCAGGAAATGCCAAAATTGCGAAACAAAACCTTGAAAATGCCATTATTTCGTTAGACAGGCTTTACAATAAAGTAATAGGAAATCCATTATTTAGACTATTTTTTGATGCGAAAGCAGACGAAATTGTAAACCTTTATTCAGACGGACCAAACACTAGAAGCAAACAGCGTTTAATTGCGGTACTTCAGAAAATATCTCCAAACAATAGCTCTAAGTGGCGAAAAATTAATTAAATTTAATTTTTTCAAAAAGTACACCACTTGCTAGTATCTATTTCCATAAAAAACTACGCTTTAATCAATGAATTACATATTGATTTTTCTTCTGGTCTTTCAATTATTACTGGAGAAACAGGGGCTGGAAAGTCAATTTTATTAGGAGCACTTGGGTTGGTTTTAGGAAATAGAGCAGATTCATCTTCATTAAAAAATACTACTACAAAGTGTGTAGTTGAGGCCATTATATCTATAGATACCTATAATTTACAAGATTTTTTTGAAACAGAAGATATAGATTATGAGAGTAATACTATTTTAAGAAGAGAAATTCTTCCTTCTGGAAAATCTAGAGCTTTTGTAAATGATACGCCCGTAACTCTTTTGGTTTTAACAGCACTAAGGGCTAGACTCATAGACATTCATTCGCAACATCAAACCCTTCAAGTTTCTGACCAGCAGTTTCAATTTCAGTTAATGGATGCTGTTGCCAATAATGAGAGTAAATTAGCTTCTTATAAGAGTGGATTAGCAAGTTACACTAAAGAAAAGAAGAGACTAGAGGAAATTCAACTAGCTCAAAGAGAGGCTAGTCTTCAATACGATTATAATTCTCATTTATATAATGAACTACTTGAAGCCAAACTTCTAGAAGATGAACAAGAGTTGTTGGAGGAAAAGTTAGATAAAATAAATAATGTAGAAGAAATTAAACAAAATTTATCAGAAGCACTTCAACTAACAACTGATGAAAATATTGGAATTCAAAACCTATTGTTTTCATTAGAGCAAAAGCTAGCTAAAATAGCATCCTATTCTGGAGAATATCAAGAACTTTTAGATAGAATTTCTAGTGTAAAAATTGAATCAGATGATATTATTGGAGAAATAGAAACGGCTTACGAATCGGTAGATTTTAATCCATCTGAAGCAGAGCAATTAAATGATCGATTGCAATTGATCTATAATTTGCAAAAGAAACACTATGTCAATACAATTTCAGAGTTATTAACTATCCAATCAGAGTTATTTAAAAAAGTTAATACAGTAGAAAATGCCGAACAAAGTTTATTAGACCAAGAAACTATTGTAAAAGGAATAGCAAATAAATTAGATGCAGTAGCTTTAAAAATTTCAGATGCTAGAAGTAAAATCATTCTAAAATTATCAAAACAGTTAGCAGATATATTAGCAGATTTAGGAATGCCTCACGCTCGTTTTCAGATAAAAAATACACTATCAGAAAATTATTACAAGAACGGAAAAGACAGCTTAGAATTTTTATTTTCTGCTAATAAAGGGGGGCAATATGGAGAGTTAAAAAAAGTTGCTTCAGGTGGTGAGTTGTCTAGAGTTATGTTGGCTATCAAAAAGATCTTATCAGAAAACAGTCAGCTGCCAACTATTATTTTTGATGAAATAGATAGTGGCGTTTCTGGCGAAATTTCTAATAAAATGGCTCATATCATGTCTCAGATGAGCCAGAAAATGCAAGTAATTACCATAACTCATTTACCACAAATTGCTGCTAAAGGAAATCAGCATTACAAGGTATATAAAGAAGAGGTAAATAATATTACTACTACTAATCTAAAACAATTGTCTGAAGATGAGAGAATTGTTGAGATTGCAGAAATGCTAAGCGGTAAAAACATTTCAGACAGTGCCCTAACCCATGCTAGAGAGTTGCTAAATTAATTGTTGATTTTTTGCATTATAGTAAATTAGGAGTACGCCTAATTAGAGTATTCAAAAATAGAACGATAAAAATTAAACGATTATATTTGCCCACGAATAAAAAACAAACAATTTAAGAGATGTCTTATAATTTATTAAAAGGAAAAAAGGGAATTATTTTTGGTGCATTAGATGAAAACTCCATTGCCTGGAAAACAGCAGAAAGAGCTCATGAAGAAGGAGCAGAGTTTGTATTAACAAACGCACCTATAGCCATGAGAATGGGAACTATTAAAGACTTAGCTGCAAAAACTGGGTCTCAAATTATTCCTGCAGATGCCACTTCTATGGAAGACTTAGAGAATTTAATTGAACAATCTATGGAAATTTTAGGTGGTAAAATTGATTTTGTATTGCATTCTATTGGTATGTCTGTAAACGTAAGAAAAGGGAAATTGTATACAGACCCTAAGTATGATTTTACTACCAAAGGGTGGGATGTATCTGCGGTTTCTTTTCATAAAGTAATGAATGTTTTATATAACAAAGAGGCCATGAGCGAGTGGGGTAGTATAGTAGCCCTAACTTACATGGCAGCCCAACGTGTTTTTCCAGACTATAATGACATGGCAGACAACAAAGCCTATCTAGAGAGTATAGCGCGTAGTTTTGGATATTTCTTTGGTAGAGATCATAAGGTAAGAGTTAATACCATTTCTCAATCTCCAACACCAACTACAGCAGGTAGTGGTGTAAAAGGATTTGAAGGGTTTTTAGCCTATGCAGACAAGATGTCTCCATTAGGAAATGCTACAGCATTAGAATGTGCAGACTATACCATTTCTTTATTTTCAGATTTAACAAAAAAAGTAACTTTACAGAACTTATTTCATGATGGAGGCTTCTCCAACATGGGAGTAAGTGACGCTGTAATGG
>JABAZK010000065.1 GCA_018608485.1 Flavobacteriaceae bacterium
AACAGATTGAATACCTTTTAGAAATTTTAAACTATCAGAATTAATTTTAAACCTTAGAGCTTCTGGTTGATATTTAGTTGACGTTTTAGGGGTGACTTTTTTGTCGTTATATTCAAAATTAATAGTATCGGTAATTAAAATAGAAGAAGGTGGTAAGCTATCAACAATGGATCCATAAATTTCTGCTATTTTTTTTGTAATTGTACTGACATCTTCATCTCCGCTATAATCAGAACTAATTTTGATTGAGGAAATACTAACTTTAGACTTAGATGAATTAATGTCCTCATTCCAAAAATCTTTTAAAAAGCTACTTTTACTATTAATGCTATCATAGTCTATGCTAGTAAAAAAATTAGATTTAGAAAGATCTGTATAGTATTCATCAATGGCAATATCTAGACTGCTTTGAATTTCATTCTTTACTCTTTGTTTATTGTCTACATAATTATTATAGTTCCAATACAATTGAACCGCAATAGTTAAGACGATTGTTGCAGTGATAAAATATAAAGTCCAATGCTGTTTTTTTGCGTTCATTTCTCAAATGTAATGAGTAAATTATTATAAAAACAATAGCTTAACAAACGTTAACACTCATTAACTTATAAAATCAAACTTCAATTGCATCTTTGTGCCATCAAACAATTATGTTGAACTAAAAATAAAAAAATGAGAATTAAAAATTTTATTATGGCTCTATTTATTACGGGCTCTGTTTTTGCTCAAGACTTTTCAGGAAGAGCTACTTACAAGACACACAGAAAATCATCATTTGAATTAGATAGTACTACAATTGCTACAAATCCAGGGATTCAAGAACAAATGGAGGCTCAAATGAGAAAAATGTTTCAAAAGACCTTTACACTAGATTTCACCAAATCAGAGTCTATTTATAAAGAAGAACAAGAATTAGATGCTCCCAAAGGGCCATCATCTAATGGTAGCGTTATGGTAATGAGTTTTGGAGGTGGCGGTACAGACTTTCTTTACAAGAATATATCAGAAAATAGAATGGCTAATAAAAAAGAATTGATGGGGAAAGTCTTTTTGATAAAAGACAACCTTGTAACCTATGATTGGAAATTAACAGGAGAAACAAAGAATATAGGAAATTATACCTGTTACAAAGCTGTTTATGAAGTAGAGGAAGAAGAAATTCAAATAAATATGATTGATGGTGATGTTAAAGAAGAAAAAGTAATAAAAAAAAGAAGCATAGTTGCATGGTATACTCTAGAGGTTCCGATTAGTAATGGACCAAGTAATTATGGAGGTTTGCCAGGTTTAATATTAGAAGTTAATGACGGAGATCTAACCATTGTATGCTCGGAAATCGTATTAAACCCAAAAGAAGTTAAAGAAATTAAAGAACCTATTAAGGGAAAAATAGTTGCAAGAAAAAAGTTTGAAGATATTGCTAAAGAAAAAACAAAAGAGATGATGGATCGATACAAGACTAGAGACGGTGGGATGAGAATTCAAATTGGTGGGTAAACAAAAGCTTTTTTGGTCTACAATTAAACTTTTAAGTTTTTTTTAAGTCATATAGTTTTTTAATAAAATTACTTTTACACAAATTAATTAAACATAAAACTATGAAACAACTAACTACCCTAGTATTACTTTTATTCACTTTAGTTGCTTTTTCTCAAAGAAAGTTTGAAGGTAAAGCCACTTACATGTCTAAAAGAACTATGGATATGTCTCGTTTTGATAAAATGAGTGAGCAGCAGAAAAAACAAATGAAAGCGCGTTTTAAAAATTTTTTAGAAAAAACATATACGCTTAGTTTTAATAAATCTGAATCATCATTCAAAGAGAATGTAACGCTTGACGCTCCTGGGACCTCAGGACCAAGTTGGGGTAGAAGTAATGGTCAGGGCTCTATTTACAAAGATCTCAGATCTAAAGAAATGATTGAAGATGTAGAGCAATTTAGTAAACGTTTTAGAGTCCAGGAAGAGATGGAATTACCCAAATGGGAAATGACTGGAGAAACTAGACAAATAGGACAATATACCTGCTACAAAGCCACAATGATAAAAATAGACAAGGAAATAGATTGGGGAAGTATTTTTAGCAGAAGAGGAAGAGGTGATAAAAAGAATGATTCAACCAAAACAAAACAAGCTAAACCACCAGTTAAAACTCAGTTAGTTACTGCATGGTATACCCCTCAAATCCCTGTTAGTGCAGGACCTGAAAGATATTGGGGCCTACCAGGTTTAATTTTAGAAATTAATGCAGGTAGAACTACCATGCTATGTACAGAAATTGTTATCAATCCTGAGGAAGTTGTAGAAATTAAAAAACCCTCGAAAGGGAAAGAAGTTTCGAGAAATGAATATGATGTAATGATGAAAAAGAAATCAGAGGAATTGAGAGAACAATTTCAGAACAGAAGAGGTGGTTCAAGACGTTTCTAAATCAATAAAAAATAAAAATGAAAATAAAAAAGATACTTACACTAGTCATTTTCATGACTATATTAACTACCAGTGCTCAAATTAAATTAACAGGTGTTGTTAAGGATAGTATAGGTCCACTAGAAATGGCAAATGTAATAGCTCTAGATACTGTGTCTAAAAAGATTGTTTCTTATGGCTTTACAGATACCAATGGACAATACAAATTAGACCTCCAAAAGAATACAGTCTATAACATTAAAATTAGTTACATAGGATTAAAATCTATTGATGATTTTGTAAAAACAACAGATTCAGACGTAATTAAAAACTATAAAATGTCAAATGACAACATGCTAGATGAAATTACGATTGTGTCTAAAATGCCTGTTCGAATTGAAGGAGATACTATTATCTATAATGCAGATTCATTTAAAAATGGATCTGAGCGAAAGCTAGAGGATGTCCTCAAAAAATTACCCGGTGTTGAGGTTAACGATGCTGGTGAAATTGAAGTGGAAGGTAAAGTTGTGGAAAAAATAATGGTAGATGGGAAAGAATTCTTTAGTGGTGATACAAAATTAGCTACAAAAAATATTCCTTCTAATGCAGTTGACAAAATACAAGTATTAAGAAATTACGGAGATGTTAGTCAACTTAGAGGAGTTCAAGACAATCAAGACAGAGTAGCTATAAACATAAAGCTTAAAGAAGGTAAGAAGAATTTCTGGTTTGGAGATGTAACTGCCGGATTGGGAAATGCTACAAACGATGATTTATATCTCTTTCAGCCAAAATTATTTTATTATACTCCAAAATACACGATTAATATTATAGGTGATCTTAATAATCTTGGAGATGTAGTATTGGATAGAAATGACATCAGAGGTTTTGGTGGTGGCTTTAGAAGTCAAAGTCCATCAAACGGAACAAATTTAAGTATAGGGAGTGCTGGTCTAGGATTTTTAAACGCAAATTCAAGAAATGCCAATCGAATAGAAACCAAATTAAGTGCTGTTAATTTTAGTTACTCACCAACTGAAAAATTAGATTTAAGTGGGTTTTTAATATGGTCTAGCAATAGTAATGGTCAAAAAAACAATACCACACAAAGTTTTAATGATGACCCTTCTAGAAATGATTTTGTTCAAAGCCTAACAGATCAATTTAGTAACACAGGTTTGTTTAATTTTAGAAGTATTTATAAAAAGAACTTTAATAGTCAAGTAAATTATGATGTAACAGGAAGGTTTTCTAACGAACGAAGAACAGATAATGTAAACTCACAAGTGTTGAGTGATATTTCAGAATTAGAAAAATCTACACCTTATAAAATTAATCAGAGTCTAAGTTATTTCTACACCATCAACGAAAAAAATATTCTTGCTTTGGAAATGAAACATCTTTTACAAGATGAAGATCCATTTTATGTAGCCTTATTAGAAAATGATCCTACTAACAATAATACTCCAGAAGCAGATGGTTTTGATAGTACAGCAAACGTATTAGGTTTAGATACAGGCTTAGATTTATATGAGTTAAATCAAAATAGACGGGTAAAATCTAATCAATTAGATGCAAAATTAGATTACTATTATATTTTAAATGAAAAAAGTAATTTAAATATTGTTGGGGGTACTATATTGAGCAAACAGAATTTTGATTCTAGATTCTTCCAAGTTTTAGATAACCAAGGAACAACCTTAGATCCAATTCCTACTTTTGGAACAGATTTACAGACTGCTAATGATATAGAGTATAAGTTTTCAGACTTATATCTTGGATTAAGATATAGAGTAAAGTCAGGTATTTTTACTTTTAGTCCAGGGTTTACAGCTCATGCATACAATACAAACAATTCTCAATACGGTACAGATTTCTTTAAAGACACGTTTCAAAAACTTTTACCCGAGTTTAAAATGATCATGCAATTTAAACGTAGTGAAAGTTTGACGTTTGATTATAGGCAACAGGTTAATTTTACAGATGTAAATCAATTGGCTAAAGGGTTAGTAGCTAATGGTTACAATGCTTTTTTTGCTGGAAATTCAGAGGTTATGAATGCTAGTATTCATAATGTTAGCTTATTTTACAGAAGTTATAATTTATACAACGCTAGTAATGTATTTGCTAGAGTAGCTTATACCAAAACAATTGATCAAATTAGTACAGATTTTAATTTTGTACCTGGGTCTGTTGTATCTTTTAGAACAAACTTAAATTCACCTTTCGACAATGAAACGCTTACAGCTTTTGGTCGTGTGGGAAAAACATTTAAAAAAATAAGAACCTCCATTGGTGGTAATTTCACGTATTCTAAAAGCTTTCAATTTTTACAAGGAAATGTGAATGAAAACTTATTATACAACCATTCATACAATACTAGTGTAGGGACTAATTTCACAAAAGCACCTAACGTAAGTTTGAGGTATCGAGTATCTTTTACAGACCAAATTAGTGGTAATCGAGATGATTTTAACACAGTTACCCATGTTCCTTCCTTAAATTTTGATGCTTACATTTGGGATTCATTAACCTTTAAAAGTGATTTCTCTTTTAATGAAGTAAAGCAAGATGGTAATGTAACTAATTCATTTAAAATTTGGGACATGACTTTTGCTTACAGAAAAAATAGAGATGCTAAATGGGAGTATGAACTCATAGGAAGTAACTTACTAGGAACAGATTCTAGAACTAGTGTGAGTGCAGGCAATATTTCACGATCTATTAATGAAACATTTATTCTACCAAGATTTGTAAGTCTAAGATTACGTTACCAATTGTAAATAATTTAAAAATATTTTTAAAAAAGCCTTTCTTTAAGAAGGGCTTTTTATTTTTATTTTCTGTTTTTTACCAAGTGCTAATCAACCATGTGGAATTAGCTTCTTTTACTTTGGATTAGATTTGGGGTGCTTGTGGTTGTATAAAAAACGTCACAAGATCGCTTGGAACCGTATGAAAAATCAACGCATGTTTAGGCTTTAATAGAAAGATTTAGAGTTTAAAAGCTTCCTTTACTTTATCTACATAATCTAACTTTTCCCACGTAAATGTTTCTACTTCTTGAGAAATAGTTTCACCCATTGGATTTGAAAACGTCA
>JABAZK010000120.1 GCA_018608485.1 Flavobacteriaceae bacterium
CTTTCTGCTTCAAGAGTTGCAGCATATTTTGCATCATCAAATGAATCTCCTATCAAGACAACATCTACATATTGTTCTCCAAACATTTTTACTTGATTAATTTTCTGCTTGGGTGTTGGAGTAGGCATATAAATTACGCCATGAATTTTTAACAACTTACACGAAAGCGCAACCCCTTGAGCATGATTTCCAGCACTAGCACAAATAACTCCTTTAATACGTTCGTTTTCAGTTAACGAAGATATTTTGTTATAAGCACCTCTTATTTTGTAGGACCTTACTTGTTGTAAATCTTCTCTTTTAAACAAAATAGTACTTTGGTATTTTTTAGAATAATAATCATTCTTAACCAATGGAGTTTTCAAAACAACTTCTTGTAGGTTAAGAGAAGCTTTCTTTATGGCTTCTATTGTTGGTCTATAAATTACCTTGGTTTTCATAAAAAAAATTAATAAACTACTTCTTATTTAAACAACTGTCTTAATAACTTTCATAGCTGTCATAGAAGCTCTTAACTGCTCTCCAACTATTTCTACTGGATGATTTCTAATAATTTTATTAATTCTAATCAATTCTTGATTATCAACACCATTCTCTGAACTAAAAGATTTACCAATTACGTTTGTAGAAACTGTTTTCATAAAATCAGTTAATAAAGGTTTACAAGCATGATCAAATAAATAACATCCATATTCTGCTGTATCTGAAATTACACGATTCATTTCAGCCAATTTCATTCTTGCAATTGTGTTTGCAATTAATGGTGTTTCATGTAAAGATTCATAATATGCAGATGCATCTATTATACCAGATTCTGTCATTGCCTCAAAAGCTAATTCTACACCAGCTCTTACAAAAGCAACTAATAAAGTACCGTGGTCAAAATACTCTTGCTCTGTAATTTCTTGATTAGTACATACTTGTTTTTCAAAAGCAGTTTCTCCAGTTGCAGCTCTCCAAGTTAATAAGTTAATATCGTCATTTGCCCAGTCTTCCATCATTGTTTTAGAAAAATGACCAGTCATAATATCATCCATATGTTTTTGGAATAATGGACGCATGATATCTTTTAATTCTTCAGATAAACGAAATGCTTCTACTTTTGCAGGGTTAGATAATCTATCCATCATATTTGTAATACCACCGTGCTTTAAAGCTTCAGTTATAGTTTCCCAACCATACTGAATTAACTTAGCTGCATAACCAGCATCAATTCCTTCTGCTACCATTTTATCGAAAGATAAAATTGCTCCTGTTTGTAACAAACCACATAAAATAGTTTGCTCTCCCATTAAATCAGACTTTACCTCTGCTACAAAAGAAGATTCTAAAACTCCTGCTGTATGACCTCCTGTAGCAACTGCATAAGCTTTTGCCTGTGCCCAACCTTTTCCTTCTGGATCATTCTCTGGATGAACAGCTGTTAATGTTGGCACTCCAAATCCTCTTTTAAATTCTTCACGAACTTCGGATCCAGGAGATTTAGGTGCTACCATAATCACTGTTAAATCTTTACGAATTTGCATTCCTTCTTCTACAATATTAAATCCGTGAGAATAACTTAAAGTAGCTCCTTTTTTCATCAATGGCATCACACCATTTACAACATTTGTATGTTGTTTATCTGGAGTTAAATTGATAACCAAGTCTGCAGTTGGCAACATTTCTTCGTAAGTACCTACAACAAAATCATTTGAAGTTGCATTAATGTAAGATTGTCTTTTTTGATCAATTGCTGCTTGCCTTAAAGTATAAGAAATATCTAAGCCAGAATCTCTCATATTTAAACCTTGATTTAAACCTTGTGCACCACAGCCCACAATAACAATTTTCTTTCCTTTTAAAGCGTTTACTCCGTCTTCAAATTCTGAAGCATCCATAAAACGACATTGTCCTAATTGCTCTAATTTTTGTCTTAAAGTTAATGTGTTAAAATAATTTGACATTTTAATTTATTTAGTTGTTGTATGATTCTAATAATGATGATATTTTCATTTCTTCTTTGGTAACCGCAATTAACCCAGAACGTGTAAACTGCATAATTCCAAATGGACTTAATTTATTGTACAATTCTACTATTTCTTCTTTTTTACCTGATTTTTCAAGTACAAAAAAGTCTTTATTAACTGTTACAATTCTAGCATTACTTTCTTTAATAATGTTTTGTATTTGACGTTCTTCAAATAATAATTCTGACTTTATTTTAAATAAACCAGCTATTTGATAAATAATGTCATCAAGACTATGGTAATATGATTTTATTACTTCTACTTGTTTTTCTATCTGACCTAGAATTTTTTTAATATTTACTTCACTCATATTTACAACAATTGTAAATTTAGAAACACCTTCAATCTCAGAAGGTGAAGTATTTAAACTTTCTATATTGATATGTCTTCTTTGGAAAATTGCTGAAATTCTATTCAACAATCCAATATTATTTTCAGTATAAATTGATACTGAATAAAGTTGTTTTTCTTCTGTACTCATCTTATTCTAATCTTATATCTGAAACACTTGCTCCAGACGGAATCATTGGAAATACATTATCTTCTTTTTCTACACAAACTTCTAAAAAATAAGCTTCTTTACTTTGCATCATTTCTGCTACAGCTTCTGCTAAATCCTCACGTTTGGTAACTTTTCTAGCTTTGATATAATACCCTTCTGCAATCGCAACAAAATTTGGATTTACCATTTCTGTAGAGGCATATCTTTTATCAAAAAATAACTGTTGCCATTGACGTACCATTCCTAAGAAATCGTTATTTAAAACAACCACTTTTACTGCTGCTTTTTGCTGAAAAATTGTACCTAATTCTTGAATGGTCATTTGATAACCTCCATCACCAGAAATAGATACTACTTCACGATCCGGAGCTGCCATTTTTGCACCTATGGCTGCTGGCAAACCAAATCCCATAGTTCCTAATCCACCAGAAGTAATATTACTCTTAGTCACATTAAAATCAGCATATCTACAAGCAATCATTTGATGTTGCCCCACATCACTTACAATTGCAGCTTTTCCTTCACTCTGAATATTGATTTCTTTTAAAACCTCAGCCATTGTTAAGCCTTCTTTTGTAGGATATAAATCGTTTTTGATTACTTTTTCATATTCAATTTCATACAAGTCTTTAAACTTTTGATGCCATTCATTATGAGAATTCTGTTCTAATAATGGTAATAATAAATCTAAACTTACTTTAGAATTACCTAAAACAGCTACATCTGTCTTTACATTCTTATCAATTTCTGCAGGGTCAATTTCAAAGTGAATTACTTTGGCTTGTTTTGCATAAGTGTTTAAGCTGCCTGTTACACGATCGTCAAAACGCATTCCAATTGCGATTAAAACATCACATTCATTAGTTAAAATATTTGGAGCATAATTTCCATGCATCCCAACCATACCCACATTTAATGGATGTGAAGTTGGAATTGCAGAAGCTCCTAAAATTGTCCAAGCAGCTGGAATTCCTGCTTTCTCAACAACGGCCTTTAATTGCTCTTCTGCTTCACCTAAAATAATTCCTTGCCCCCAGACAATTAGAGGTTTTTTAGCAGCATTTATTAATTTTGCAGCTTCCTCAACCTTAGAAACATCTGTTTCTGGAACTGGTTTGTAGCTTCTTACATGTGTACATTTTTCATATGAAAAATCAAACTCGTTAAATTGAGCATCCTTTGTAATATCAATCAATACTGGTCCTGGTCTTCCACTTTTGGCAATGTAGAATGCTTTTGCCAATACTTCTGGTATATCTTCTGCTCTAGTTACTTGACAATTCCATTTTGTAACTGGTGTAGAAATTCCTACAATATCTGTTTCTTGAAAAGCATCTGATCCCAATAAATGAGATGGTACTTGACCTGTGATACAAACCATTGGTGTAGAATCTATTTGTGCATCTGCAATACCAGTAATTAAATTGGTTGCTCCTGGACCTGAAGTAGCCATAGCTACCCCAACTTTTCCAGAAATTCTTGCATATCCTTGAGCTGAATGTGTTGCACCTTGCTCATGTCTTGTTAATACATGATGAATTTTATCTTGATACTTGTATAACTCATCATAAACTGGCATAATTGCTCCACCTGGATATCCATAAAGAATATCTACTCCCTCTTCAATTAAACATCTTACAATTGCCTCACTACCAGAAATACGCTCTGTAGTTTTGATAGATTTTTTTTGTGATTTTATGGTTTGTGTGTCCATATATTTTCTTTTTATAAATCAGTAACACATCCTTTAGATGCTGAAGCTACTGTTTTTGCGTATTTGTATAAAATTCCTTTTTTATGCTTTGGTTCTGGAGCAATCCATTTTGCTTTTCTCTCTGCTAATTCTTCATCAGAGATTAATACATTAATTGTATTGTCTTCAGCACTGATTCTGATTTTATCTCCAGTTTCTAGGATTCCTATTGCTCCTCCTGATTGAGCTTCTGGTGTTACGTGTCCAACAACAAATCCATGCGTTCCTCCAGAAAAACGACCGTCTGTAATTAAGGCAACAGACTTTCCTAAGCCTGCTCCCATGATTAGCGAAGTTGGTTTTAACATTTCCGGCATACCTGGTCCACCTTTAGGTCCAACATATCGTATCACAACCACATCACCTTTATGAACCTCACCATTTGAAATCCCGGTATTTGCAGCCTGTTCTCCATCATAAACAACAGCCTTCCCTTCAAACAATAACCCTTCTTTACCTGATATTTTAGCAACCGCACCTTCCTCTGCAAGATTTCCGTGAAGTATTTGAATATTTCCGGAGGTCTTTAAAGCTTTGTCTGTTGGATAAATAACATCCTGATCTTCGAACTCCATAGCGACAACATCTTTTAAGTTTTCAGCTAATGTTTTTCCAGTAACCGTCATACAATCTCCGTGCAAATAACCACCATCCAATAAATATTTCATGATTGCCGGTGTACCCCCTATGCCATGAACATCCTCCATTAAATATTTTCCCGAAGGTTTTAAATCTGCAATTAAAGGTGTTTTATCTGATACTCTTTGAAAGTCTTCCAAAGTAAATTTAATATCAGCAGCATGTGCTATAGCTAAAAAATGCAGCACAGCATTGGTAGAACCTCCAAGAGCATTTACCAAAGCAATGGCATTTTCTATTGATTTTTTTGAAATAATATCTAAAGGCTTTATATCTTTTTCTAATAAATTTTTAATAGCCAAAGCATGTCTTTCAGCTTCTGATAATTTATTTGGGTTTTCAGCTGGAATTGATGAATTATATGGCAACGCAAAACCCATGCATTCAATAGCAGAAGCCATTGTGTTTGCCGTATACATACCACCGCATGCACCAGCACCAGGAATCGATCTTTTTATAATTTCTCTGTATTCTTCTTCTTCAATTTCTCCAGCAACTTTTTGACCCAAAGCTTCAAAAGCTGATACAATATTTAACTTTCTTCCTTTGTAATTTCCCGAGGCAATAGTACCTCCATACATCAT
>JABAZK010000150.1 GCA_018608485.1 Flavobacteriaceae bacterium
TTGTGAATTATCAAATTAAAGAAATTCCCTGTGATTCTATTCACTTCTTTGTTAAGTAAGACTTTATGATTCTTTGAACATCTCTATTGTCTTGCTGAGGTTGAAGGTACAGTTGATAATCATTTGTATCTTCAAGTTTTATTTTCTTATCTACATAACCAAAACCCTGGTAAATGCCATTTAAAATCAAAACAAAACCAATTTCTTTAGTGTTCCTACCTTTTTCTTTAATAACTAAGTTTTCTGTTTGAAGCCCTAAAGAATTTATAGCATCATGAACTCTTTTATTATAATCATTTGGAGATTCTTTACCTGAACACACTCCTTTGCATTGTTTCAGTTGATAATGAAAGCAGGAATTAACATTCGTTTGAAGATGGCAGTATTTAGGACAAAGATCAAATTCTGAACATACTTTTTCTAACACATTTCTACATTCTGCAACCGAATAGAATTTCATGAGTGGTTTTGAGATTAATTTTAATCTATTATAAGCTAAATGCACTATGCCTTTTTGGTCTACATAGGAGAACATTGCAACGGCTTCACCAGATTTGCGTTGTGCTCTATTAAATTTTGGGTAGTGTTTCTTAATTTCTGAAGATTCATGTAAAAGGGCTATTAACTCACTCCCGGTTTCTTTAAAAGAAATATCAGCAGTTTCTAAACACATGGTTCTTTCTTTTTTCTTTTTGTCGTAAAAATGACTGATAACTCGTTGTTTAATATTATTGGCTTTACCAACATAAATAATCTCTTTTTGTTGATTTTTAAAATAATAAATACCATGCGTTTCTGGTAATTTATCAACAACTTGTTTGTCTACTAAGGGGGGTAATGTGGCCTCTCTAGACCGTGAGTTTAAAAAACTATTGATGGTAAAATTAGTATCTCTTCTAATGAGCCTTCGGAAAAGCTCTACAGTAGCTTCTGCATCTCCTTTAGCTCTGTGCCTAGCGGCAATTTTTATACCTTCAGATTCACAAATATTACCCAGGCTATAAGATGGGAGTCCTGGAATTATTTTGCGTGTCAATCTAACGGTACATAATTTTTTTCTTTTAAAATTAAAGCCTAAACTTTTAAATTCATCTCTAATAATATTGTAATCAAAATTTACATTATGAGCAACAAAAATAGTATCCTTTGTAAATTCCTCTACTTTTTTTGCAATTTCATAAAATTTTGGAGCAGTTCTTACCATGGCTTCGGTGATGCCTGTAAGATTGGTTATAAAATGTGGAATTTTTTGTTCTGGGTTTACCAACGAAGTAAATTCATCTATAATTTGATTCCCATCAAAATTAAAGATAGATATTTCTGTTATTTTTTGACCTTTAGGACCGTTTCCAGTGGTTTCTATATCAACTACTGAATACAATTTTAGGCAATTTGATTTTTAAGATTTGAGATGGTGTCAATTGGATGATCGCTCTTAAACACATAGCTGCCAGCAACCAAAATATCTGCACCAGCTTCAATAAGTTTGTTTGCATTTTTATCAGTAACTCCTCCGTCTATTTCTATCTGGCAATTAGATTCAGAAAATTCAATTAAATGTTTTAATTGAGATACTTTTTTGTAGGTATTTTCTATGAATGACTGTCCGCCAAAACCAGGGTTTACACTCATAATACAAACTAGGTCTACATCTGTTATTACATCCTCTAATACAGCAACAGGTGTATGAGGATTTAAGGCAACACCAGCTTTCATACCCGCGTCTTTAATAGCTTGAATAGTTCTATGTAGGTGCGTACAAGCTTCGTAATGAACGGTTAGAATAGAAGCTCCTAGTTCTGCAAAAGTTTTAATATACCTATCAGGATCTACAATCATTAAGTGCACATCTATAGTTTTAGTTGCATGTTTTGAAATGGCTTTTAAAACTGGCATACCAAAAGAGATATTAGGAACAAATACACCATCCATAATATCTATATGAAACCAATCTGCCTCACTCGCATTAACCATTTCTATATCTCTTTGTAAATTGGCAAAATCCGCGGCTAGAATTGATGGTGCTATTAGTTTACTCATTTTTTGAAAAATTTAATTTCTAAAGTAAAAATAAGGATATAAAAAAGAAAACTCTCGAAGAATTTTCGAGAGTTTTTAATCTTTTATTGACAACGTCCTATTATCCTAAGTAGGTCATTAATATTTTACTTCTAGAGGTATGTTTTAATCTTCTAATTGCTTTTTCTTTTATTTGACGAACTCTTTCTCTAGTCAAATCAAAAGTCTCTCCAATTTCTTCTAAAGTCATTGGTTGGTGTTCTCCTAAACCAAAATACAACTTAACAACATCTGCCTCTCTTGGTGTTAAAGTTTCTAGAGCTCTATTTATTTCTATACGTAAAGATTCGTGTAATAATTTTCTATCTGGGTTTGGTGATTCACCAGAATTTAGAACATCGTATAAATTTGAGTCTTCACCTTCTATTAAAGGAGCATCCATAGATACGTGACGACCAGAATTTTTCATAGACTCTTTTACGTCATTAACAGTCATATCTAGCTTCTTCGCAATTTCTTCCGCACTTGGAGGACGCTCATTTTCTTGTTCTAAGAAAGCGTACATTTTATTAATCTTATTAATAGATCCAATTTTGTTTAGAGGTAAACGAACAATACGAGACTGTTCTGCTAAGGCCTGTAAAATAGATTGACGAATCCACCATACGGCATAAGATATAAATTTAAACCCTCTAGTTTCGTCAAAACGCTTGGCAGCTTTAATAAGACCTAAATTTCCTTCATTAATTAAATCAGGTAATGTTAAACCTTGGTTTTGATATTGTTTAGCTACTGAGACAACAAATCGTAAATTTGCTTTCGTTAATTTCTCCAGGGCAGTTTGGTCTCCAGCTTTAATCCGTTGAGCTAATTCAACTTCTTCATCAGCAGTAATTAAATCTACTTTTCCAATTTCCTGTAAATACTTGTCTAATGAAGCAGTTTCTCTGTTAGTTACTTGCTTCGTAATTTTAAGTTGTCTCATCTAATTTGTGGAATTCTTTAGCTGTTAATTTTGTACTTGTATATTATTATACGGAAGACCTTCTCATAATGTTACAAAAGAATGTTTATTTTAAAAAATAGAGAAATTATTTTTTATTAGAATAGGCCATTTATCTGTGAATCTATCCTATCTATTATATATCCTAAATCCTCTTGGTTAGCCACAAAGTCTAGATTATCTACATCAATAACTAATAATTTCCCTTTCTTATAGGTAGAAATCCATGCTTCGTATCGTTCATTTAATCTACTTAAATAATCAATACTTATAGAGTTTTCATATTCTCTTCCTCTTTTGTGAATCTGACTTACTAATGTAGATATATCTGCTCTTAGATAAATTAGTAAGTCTGGAGGTGTTACTAGTTTTTCCATTAATTCAAAAAGAGAATTATAGTTGTGGTAGTCTCTATTTGTCATTAATCCCATCGCATGAAGGTTAGGGGCAAAAATATGTGCATCCTCATAGATAGTTCTATCTTGAATAATATTTTTACCACTTTTTCTCAATTCTAGAATTTGACTAAAGCGACTGTTTAGAAAGTATACCTGTAAGTTAAAGGACCATCGTTCCATTTCACCATAAAAATCGTCTAGATAAGGATTTTCGTCAACCGACTCATAATGAGGTTTCCAATTGTAATGTCTTGCTAATAATTTAGTTAAAGTAGTTTTTCCGGCACCAATGTTTCCGGCAATAGCTATGTGCATAGATTCGTATAAAAAAATTATAAAATGGAAGCTAAAGATACTTAAAATTTAGAAACCTAACCTAACTAAATTGTAAGTTTATACCCAATGCCTCTCACATTAATAATTTTAATTTTTGTGTCTTTTGAAAGCTTTTTTCTCAATTTAGTAATAAACACATCCATACTTCTAGCGTTAAAGAAATCATCATTTCCCCATAATTTCTTTAAAATAAAAGACCTGTCCAATACATCATTTCGTTTTTCTGATAAGTGAAATAATAATTCTGATTCTTTATTAGTTAGCAAAACCTCTTCATCTGAGATATGAAGTACTTGTTTGGTATAATTAAATATATAGTTGCCAATAGCAATTTTTGACATATCCTTTTTAATTTCATTTCGATCTAGTAGCGCTTTAATTCTAACAATTAACTCCTCCATGGAAAAAGGTTTTTTTAAATAATCATTTCCTCCATGGTCAAAACCGTCTAAAACATCTTTTGTTTGAGATTTAGCAGTTAAAAAAATAATAGGAATAGAGGTATTTTCTTTTCGTATTTCTTTGGCTAGAGTAAAACCATCTTTTATTGGCATCATAACATCGAGTACTAATATATCCGGGTTTCTTTGGAGGTAATAATCATAGGCAACTTTACCATTAGGAGCATGGTATACTAAAAAACCTCTGGTTTCTAGACTTTCTTTAAGAATTTGACCTAAACTAGGTTCATCTTCTGCTAAAACAATTTTTATTTTACTCATTAGGGATCTGTAATTTAAAGATGGTGTTATCAAAATTTGATGAAACGTTTATAGAACCATTGTGTTTTTCTATAATTTTTTGGGTGTAATACAAACCAATACCAAAACCTTTTACATCATGAGTGTTGCCTTTAGGCACTCGGTAAAATTTGTCAAAAATTCTTTCTTGCTGACTCTTATCTATTCCTTTTCCATTATCTGCAACAGAAATCTCAGTTACATTCAATACAGAATTTAGAGTAACTTCAATACTATCTCCACCATATTTAATGGCGTTATCAACTAAATTTGAGATAGCATTTTCAAAATGAAAGCGATCTATTTTTAATATCTTAGAATCTATATTTGTTGTGAAGTTGATCTCTTTTTTCGTTAATAATTCAAATTTCTTAGCAATTTTAGCTATTAAATCAACAATATTTGTTGGTTCTTTCTGTAATAGTAAGCTTTCAGAATCGAGGGTAGCGGTTTCCAATAATTTCTCAACCATTTGATGTAATTTTTTAAGCTGTAATGCTGAAATAGTAGCATATTGTTTTGTTTTTTCTTTGTTATCTGCAACATTAAAGCTTTCTATAGCTTCAATTGCGGTTGAAATTGTTGCTATTGGAGTTTTAAACTCATGGGTGATATTATTGATTAAATCATTTTTAATTTCAGCTAACTCTTTTTGGGTACTTATTATTTTTAATAAATAAATCAAACAAAAAATTACCGATAGAGACAATAGTAATGATAATAAAATTCCTGTAGTGCTTTTTTTCAACGCTTCAATAGTAGGATCCTTGTAATAAGCTCTCAGATTTTGGTCTGGTCTTAAAAAAGTAGATTTAGAATTTGAAAATAAGCTTAGTTCAATATCTTCGGCTTTATTGCTTCCCTCAACTTTAATATCTTTTTCTAGTAAAACTAGATAATGAGGTGTTTTGATCCCTTTTTTTGAAAGTTGATT
>JABAZK010000016.1 GCA_018608485.1 Flavobacteriaceae bacterium
TAGTTACTGCTTGCTCAACAGGAAATCATGCAGATTTTGAAAAAAACACAGCAGCTGCAAAAAAATATTTTGAACTACATCAAGCAGAAAAATCTGCAGAAATGTTTGAAATGATACATGATGATCTAGAATGGCATATGCCAGTATATGGTTCTGAAATGGCCGATGCACAAGGATTAAAAGACGCTCTTGTAAATTATCAAAAAGAGTTTGACAACATGAATTTTACAGCAGACTACTGGTTACCTGGTGTTGATGAAACTACTGGATTACTAGATGGTAGCACACGAGTATATGGTACTTGGACGGCAGATCACGTAGCTTCTGGGAAGTCTGTTAAATTAACCTCATACCATGCTTTTGCATTTACAGATGGTAAAATATCTGGCGGTGGAGATTGGTTTGATTTTGGAGGAATGATGAATTCTTTAGCTGCCGATACTGAAGCAGCTACAGAAGAATAATCTTACTATTTACAAACACACAAAAGCCTTCTTTCAGAGGGCTTTTTTTGGTGTATACTTAAAAAACCTATGAAGATCATCAGAACAACTTATGTAAATCCTGCATTTCAAGAACTTGTAGGACATTTAAATGAAGACCTAGCACAAAGAGATGGTAAAGACCATCCTTTAGCTCAGTTTAATGAAATTACGCATCTAAAGCATGTTGTAGTGGTGTATCTTAAAAATAAGGCTGTTGGTTGTGGTGCAATTGCTAAGACCGATCTTTCTGCTATGGAAATTAAACGAATGTATGTAACTCCGGCACATAGAGGTCAAAAACTAGGAGAAAAAATACTCACCGAATTAGAAAATTGGACCAAAGAATTAGGGCATAGCAAATGCATTTTATTTATGGGAGCAAATCAACCGGAAGCCTTGAAACTGTATCTAAGAAATAACTTTTCTATCATAGAAAACTATGGAAAATTAAAGGACATTCCAGATAGTATTTGTCTTGCTAAAACTTTAACATAGATAAATTCCACTTGAATAAATGATTCTAATACTACAGAATTATTGCATATTTGTTATCTAGATATTAAAAACCCCATCATGAAAAAAATTATACTTTTTGGTTTTGTAGCCATCCTACTTATAGGATGTGAAAATTCAGAAAATCTTCCGGCACCATATTATTCTATAGAAGGTAAATGGTTAATAGAAGGGACTATTCCTGCGGGAAACACGATGTATCTCTATGAAGATGGAGTGCGTTACACGTATTACTGTGTGGCAGATGATTGTAATGCTTTGTACAATTCATACGAAGCAAATGATGGAAATCATCTTCCAGGAACAAATAATTATACCGTTGAAGATAATATTCTAACAGTTGACTTGAATTTTGGAAATGAATTAGTTACTCCAATTACATTTGAATGTGATGGTGGAGAGGCTATTTTTGAAACACCAGAATATAGTTTGTTCCGGTTAAATTCTGATTGTAATTAGACTTTTTTAACAGTTACGTTTAATCTTCTTTCCCTTATTGTTTCTGCACCTAAAGATGCAAAGCATACAGAAACCTGGTTTTTTCCAGATGGAAAAACATTATTTTTAAGTGTTCAGCACCCTGGTTAGCAAACAAAAGATCTGAAGAATCCTGCAAGTACATGGTCTTTTGATGAAGACAACATCCCTAAATCTGTGGTAGCAGCCATTAAAGGGGACTTAATAGAAAAAATGAATAGGCTACATCTGCTTTTTTAGTTATTTTTTTGATAGTATTAATTAATAGCTCTCTTAGCTAATTTTAGATTTAAAAAAGAGTCATAACTTACTTAGTAAACCGATAGTTCTTAAAAAAACGCTTACTTTAGGGGCTTTTATTTTCTACAATTTCATCTATGAAAACTAACCATTGGTACGAACGAATTCCGCATGCAGTAACCATGCTGTTTCTAATCATTGTTTTTGTAACTCTTTTAACCTATATCATCCCTGCAGGTGAATTTAAACGCATATTAATAGAGGGAAGAAATAGAGTTATTCCGGGATCTTATAGCATTATTCCTAACACACCTATTGGTTTTTTAGATATGTTTAAAGCCATCCCTTTAGGGTTTAAAGCGGCCATAGAGGTGATGTTTGTGGTATTTTCTGGAGGAATTATGTTTGGGGTGATGGAAGAAACTAAGGCCATAGAAAATGCTGTAGGTACTTTTGTTCATAAAATTGGACGAGAAAAAAAATACTTAGCAGTTGTTCTCATGACATTCATCTACGGGGCTATGGGAATTTTTGTTGGATATGAACATAATATTGCACTAATCCCTATTGCTGCTGTAGTCAGTTTAGCGCTTGGTGGAGACTTGGTATTGGCAGCCGGTATATCGGTTGGTGCGGTAACTATAGGTTTTGGACTTTCTCCTATAAATCCATATACGGTGGGTATTGGACATAAAATTGGAGAACTCCCTTTGTTTTCTGGCGCTTTATTAAGAAGTATCTTATGTTTTTCTGCCCTAAGTTTTTTAGCTTTTTACAATGTTAGCTATTTAAAAAAGATTTCAAAAAACCCAGATAGTAGATTAGGAAAAGGGTTAAATGAAGACGGAATTGTACTTTCTAAACCTTTAACAGACTATTCTATTTCTCTAAATAATTGGTTGGTCATTAGTGCTTTTATTGTTGGTTTAGGAGCCATTTTGTATGGTGTTTTTAATCTAAATTGGTATATCAACGAAATATCTGCCATCTTTCTAATGGTTACTATTGCTTCAGGCATAATAGGAGGCATGAAAGGGAATAAAATAAGTGAAACGGTTTTAAAATCTGTTGCCTATGTTGCTCCTGGAGCATTTATGGTGGGTTTTGCAACCACCATTAAGGTATTGATGGAAATGGGCCACATTAGTGATACTATTTCTTTTCATTTATCTGAGGTGTTAAAAACATTGCCTTTGTATTTATCTGCTATTGGAATGTCTATTTCCCAAAGTATCATCAACTTTTTTATTCCTTCTGGAAGCGGACAAGCACTAGCTACCCTCCCAGTGATGCTTCCTCTTGGAGAAGTGATTGGTCTTACAAGACAAACCACTATTTTAGCGTTTCAAATTGGTGATGGAATTTCTAATCTTATAAACCCAACTCTTGGCGGCTTAATTGCCATGTTAAGCATGTGTCGAGTGCCGCTAGATAAATGGTTGCGATTTATTTTTCCGGTGGCAATAATTGTATTTATGCTCTCGGCAATCTCTTTAATTGTAGCAGTAACTATTGGATATCAATAATATGAAAGTAGAAGATATTTTAGCAAAATTAGTAAGTTTTCCAGTATTAGGAGGAGATCATAATCTCGAGATTATCCATTGGATACAAAACTATATTGAACCCTTTGGAATAGCAACTACTCTAGTGCCTAATGAAGAAAAAACTAAAGCTTCTTTGCATTGTAGAATTGGACCTTCTGTAGACGGTGGAGTGATATTATCTGGCCATACAGATGTTGTTCCTGTTAAAGGACAAGCTTGGGATTCTGATCCATTCACACTAACTAAAAAAGACGGTAAACTATTTGGAAGAGGAAGTGCCGATATGAAAGGTTTTATTGCCTGTTGCTTAGCTTCATTGCCAACTTTAGTCAAGGCAGATTTAAAAAAACCCATTTATTTTGCTTTTAGTTATGATGAAGAGATTGGGTGTTTAGCCGCTCCAGAGCTTATAGAGCACATCCAAAAAACCTATTCTGAAAATGCTAAATATGCCATTATTGGAGAACCTTCATCTTTAGAGCCTGTGATTGGTAAAAAAGGGGTATGTTATGTACTAACAGAAGTAAATGGTTCTGCTGGACATAGCAGTGGAATTCACAAAGAGATAAGTGCTATCCATGAAAGCACACGCCTTATTATATGGTTAGAAAATAAGATGAAAGAATTATCTCAAGCTACCCAAGATCACCGATTTAACCCTCCTCATTCTACCTTACATGTTGGACAAATAAGTGGTGGCGTAGCTACAAACATTGTTGCTGACTATACTCGTTTTGAATGGGATGTACGGGTAATTCCAAAAGATGATATTGAGGCCATTTTTAACGATTATTTTTCGTTTTGTAAAGAACGTGAGCTAGAGGTCAGAAAACAATTTCCTGATTTTACTATTACGAACACCTTTGTTCACCCACCAGTACCAGCACTAGACACCAAATTAACCGATGATATTGTTGCGTTAACTCAAAAAATATCTGGTCAAAATTCTTGGAAAACTGTTTCTTATGCTGCAGAAGCTGGACAATTTCACGAGGCGGGTTACCAAAGTATTATTTGCGGTCCAGGCTCTATCGAACAAGCACACAGGGCCAATGAATATACCACTCAAGAACAACTTAATGAGTGTGTTAAAATGTTACAAAAGTTGGTCGTTGAATTTTCGATTTAAATCAATAACGTTTATTTTTATAAAAAGTTTAAAAATTTATGAAGAAACTGATTTTAATTTTTTCTTTTCTAACGGCAATTATCAGCAGTTGTAATAATGATAACGCCAAAGATTATGATAATTCAGAAGGGTGTTATTCTAATACCAATTCACAAACAATAGTTCATGACGGCATGAATAGAGAATATATTTTATATGTACCTAATTCATATGATGAAACTTCTGCAATACCTATCTTATTTAATTTTCATGGTTTTGGAGGTAGTGCAAGTCAATTTATACAAGAAGCAGATATGAGGGCAGAGGCAGAATTAAACTCGTTTATTTTAGTATATCCCCAAGGCAGTTGCTTAGATGGCTCTTCACATTGGAATCCTTGCCCCATAGATGGAGATAATAAAAGTTCAGCCGATGATTTAGGGTTTGTTGATGCTATGGTTAATGAGATTTCATCTCAGTATAATCTGGATATGGAAAGAATTTATGCTGCTGGATACTCAAACGGAGGTATGATGGCTTATGGGCTTGCAAATTATAAAAGTAATCTAATTGCTGCAGTAGCCTCTGTTTCTGGATCTATGCTTGACTGTTTAGGAAATACAAGCCATCCAATGCCTGTCCTACATCTTCATGGAACTAACGATGGTGTTATCGCCTATGATGAGAGTAGTAATGATTACAACTCCGTGCAAAGCACATTAGACTATTGGACAAATTTCAATAACACAGTTTCTACACCTACCATAAATAGTGATAATACTAGTGGAATGACCATTGAACATTTTGTATATGATCAAGGAGACAATTCAGTTTCTGTTGAACATTATAAATATATTGGCGGAGACCACGTATGGTTTAGCAAAACTTATCAGGGTCAAAATGCTTCTAAATTAGTTTGGAATTTTATGTCTAGATATGATATTAATGGGTTGAGGTAAAACTAATCTCTAAAAAGGGATAAGGGCATGCTATTTTGAT
>JABAZK010000052.1 GCA_018608485.1 Flavobacteriaceae bacterium
TTACAAAAAAACAATTACAATATGCATTGGGTAATAAGAAGAGAGATGCTATTGTGATTAGAACACTGCCAAATTTATCAGATAAAAAAACAATGCAATATTCACACACAAATCCAACATATCTGATGGAGGAGGGGGCTGTGTTTTTGCGTGAAAAAGGAGTTAGTCATTTGTTAATTGACTTACCTTCTGTAGACAAAGAGAAAGACGAAGGGAAATTACTCTCGCACAATGCTTTTTGGAATACATCAGGTAAAGTACGTCTAGATGCTACCATTACTGAATTTATATATGTGCCAAATACAATTAATGATGGCACCTATTTTTTAAACCTAATGGTTGCTCCTATGGAAAATGATGCAAGTCCCAGTAAACCTATCTTGTATAAAATTAATAATTAAATAATGAAAAAAAAACTTAAGTATTTTATTTACTCGTTAATTATTCTACTAACCTTTGCAATTGGAAATGGTATTTATGCTGATATCCCTGTTCAAGACTTAAAAAACGAATATGCAAATGAACACTCTCAATTCATTGAAGTAGATGAAATGAATGTTCATTACAGAGATGAAGGTGAAGGCTTTCCTATTGTTTTAATTCATGGAACAGCAGCTTCCTTGCATACCTGGGATGCTTGGACAGATGATTTAAAAAAAACCAATAGAGTTATTCGAATGGATTTGCCAGCTTTTGGTATTACAGGACCTAATAAAAATGCTGATTATTCTTTACAAGCTTATACGGATTTCTTAAACTCATTTATAGAAAAATTAAAGCTTAAAAAATTTCATTTAGCAGGAAATTCTTTAGGAGGTAATATTGCTTGGAATTATGTAGCTGATTACCCCCATAAAGTTGAAAAGTTAATTTTGGTTGATGCAAGTGGATTACCCACAAATAAACAACCTCCATCAATTTTTAAGATGGCAAAAAATCCTTTATTAAAAACGCTTTTTTTATATGTGACTCCCAAAATGTTGATTAAAAAGAATATCGAGGAGGTGTATGCAGATGATTCTAAAATTACAGAAGAATTGGTTAATCGTTATCACAAAATGGCTCTAAGAGTTGGAAATAGAAAAGCTTTTATAGACAGAGCTAAGACTGACTTTGGTTCAGATTCTCTTGTGAATATTAATAAGTTAAAGACTATTATGACTCCTACATTACTAATTTGGGGAGCACAAGATTTGTGGATTCCCATAGATAATGGTATCCGTATGGATCGTATTTTAGTTAATTCTACATTAAAAGTATTAGAAAATTCAGGTCATGTACCTATGGAAGAAAATCCTAAAGAGAGTTTAAAATTAACAAGAGATTTTTTAAATTAAAAGATAAATTACTTATTTCTATTTAAGATTAATGGTTATTTTATTCTTTAAAAATGGCATTACACTCAGAACTTCCTGTTTATAGAGATACATTTTTATTAATTATCTTGTGTATATAACAAAAAAGTACATATTAAAATCTTCTCATCACATCTTCTGCCAAGATCTTTCTTAGATACCATAATAATTGTTGTGTGTTTTCTTTTGAAAAAACTAGAGGTGGTTTTATTTTTAACACGTTGTGATCTTGACCATCAGAACTCATTAAAATGCCATGAGCTTTCATTCTGTTTATAAGGTAATTAGTTTGTTCTGGTAATGGTTTTTTTTGAACATCTACCAATTCTATACCTAAAAAGAGTCCTTGACCTCTTACGTCACCAATAATAGGGAAATCTTTGGCTAAATTGAGAAGCTGATGCTTTAAATAAGCACCAACTTCTAAAGCATTTTCTTGTAGTTTTTCTTTTTTTACAGTTTGAAATACAGCAGTTCCTATAGCACAAGAAACCGGATTTCCTCCAAAGGTGTTAAAAAACTCCATACCATTTGCAAAACTATTAGCTACTGCTTCTGTACAAACCACAGCTGCCAGGGGATGTCCGTTTCCTATGGGTTTTCCAATGGTAATAATATCTGGAATTACATCATGTAATTGAAAGCCCCAAAAAGTTTCTCCAAGTCTGCCACAGCCTACCTGAACTTCATCAGAAATACATACCCCACCTGCTTTTCTAATAGCTGTATAGGCCATGGATAAGAACCCTTTAGGTAATTCTATTTGGCCACCACAAGAAATAATAGGTTCTACAATTAATGCACTTACACCATCTCCTCTTTTATGAATCCTATCAATGCATTTTTGTACTTCTTCTGCATAATAAAGGCTTGCGTTTTCACCACTATATTTCCCTCTAAAAGTATCTGGTAATGGAAAAATATGGGTGTGTTCTGGAGCTCCTTTACCTCCTTTTCCGTCAAATTTATAGGAGGAAATATTTACGCAAGTGTTAGTGTTTCCATGGTAACCAACCTCTGAGGCTATAACATCTTGTTTACCCGTCATAGTCTTTGCCATTCTAATAGCTAATTCATTAGCTTCACTTCCAGAATTTACAAAATGAATAACACTTAATTCAGATGGTAAGGTGTCCAAAATTTCTTGTGCAAGTAAGTTGATGTTTTCATGTAGATACCGAGAATTTGTATTTAAAATAGCTGTCTGTTGTTGAGACGCTTTAACTACCAGAGGATGCTCATGACCAACATGAGCAACATTGTTAACTGTGTCTAAGTACTTTTTGCCAAATTGATCTAAAAGAAACACTCCCTCTCCACGAACCATTTTTATAGGTTCTTCATAGTGTAAACTCAATCCTTTTCCAAGATGTTTTTTTCTGTAAGTAATTAATTCTTCGTTTGAAGAACTTTTTTTAGTGTAAAGATTTTTAATGCGAAACAAAGCATTTGGGTCTATACAAATACTTTTCCAAACAGCTATTTGATTTATATAGGCTACTCCGGGAAAGTCAGTTGTATAGTCTAATAAAGATAGCATTATCTGAAAATGTAAATGGGGAGCCCAATTACCATTTACAGTTTGATCACCTAACACACCTATTTTTTCCCCTTTTTGGAGGAGGTCTCCCTTTTGATAGTGTAAAATACCTTCCGGATCTAAATGACCATATAACGTGTAGAATTCTAGTTCATTTTCTAAGTGTTTTAAAACAACCAACCCACCATATTCTTTGTTTCCGAGGTCATTTACAGCCATTACTATTTCACCATCAAATAGAGTATGTACAGGAGTTTTTGTTGGTAGCCAGAAATCAATTCCTAAATGAATAGTTCTACTCTCCGGGCCATAATTTCCTATTTTATCGTAGGTGTTTGAGGTGTATAAAGGTCTAGGTTCTAAATATCCACCAGAGATGATCTTTGTTGGATACTCTTTTTGAAGTTGGTCTAGTTTATATTGAAACAAGTCAATATTATTAAAATCAGTTTGATGGCCAATCCAAGAACTGGACACACTTAGATCTAATTGTTCTATGTCTTTTTTATGAACTGATGGGAATACTTCTGTTAAAGAACATTGTGTACTTGCTGCCCATTTTTTAAATTCTTCTTCATTTGGATGAGCAGAAAAACCACAAGCTTCTCTAAATGAATAATGGGCAAAATCTGGACTTATAAGTACCCATTTGTACAAAACTTCCCATGCTGGTTTTTCGCTAATTAGCAAATACCTGTTGTTGGGTTCTTTATTTTTGTTAATGGCAGATTTAGTTACGGAAATTACCAATCTCATTGCAATACAAGCAAATAAATGACTGATTTCTTTCTCTTGTAAAGTAAAAGTGCTGTGGTATCCTTTTATTAGTTCTAGCGAAGCCTCTAATGGATCATTATGATGCATGATAGCATAAGAACAAGCAATAGCTAAATCATTAATTGTTTGTGTATGAATTGCATCACCATAATCAATGGCGCCAATAATTTTAGGATTTTTTATATCCTCAGAAACTACTATGTTATTATCATTTACATCATTATGAACAATACTTTTTCTAAGTGATTGATAGCTTTTAAATTGCTTTCTAAATAGAGACTGAAAATTGCTAATAACTTTTTTTTCCTTGGCGCTAAAAAGATGTAAGAAATTAGATGTCCATAAAGATTGTGCTATATCCCAATCAAAATTTCTATATGCTTCCGTGTGTTTGAAAAAACGAAGAGTTTTTGTGAGTTTTCCACATTGCTTACCCAAATCAAACCTTAATAAGTTTGATTGAGGATTAACATTACTCCACAAACGTCCTGGAATCCAGGTTAGTAAACGAACACTTCTTATATTTTTAGAGCTGTCTATGTATTCTATTGTAGCTTTTCTTTTTTTGTCTAAAATTATTTTTGGTGAAACAATTGTAGCCTTATGCTCTAAATATTGCAATAGTTTTTCTTGAAAATCGCTGTACTTTTTACTCTGATTAGGTCTGGATATTTTTAAAATATAACAATCTTTTGAATCGATAGTTATTTTGAAATTAAAATCTGTTTCTCCGGGAAGCTTAAAAGCAGTGCCTTTTATATGATAAAAATCAAACAAGATTTTCTCTGCTTGTTTGTTAGATATTTTTATATTGTTATAATTCATATATTCTTCAGAATAATTACAAAATGATATAATTAGAAAAATTCAATAAAAGAATAAAGATAAAATAATAACCATTAAAAAAATAGGATTGTTTAATTTTGAGTTATGATAATAAAAGGAAATATAGTAGACATATTAAATCGTTCTATTTTTAAGGGTGAAATTGAGGTATCTGATGGTAAAATTATTGATATTCGTCCTAGTGAACATGATGTAAAAAATTATATTTTACCCGGTTTTATAGATGCTCATATTCACATAGAAAGCTCGATGTTGGTTCCGTCTGAATTTGCAAAAATTGCACTTATTCATGGCACAGTTGCCACAGTGTCTGATCCACATGAAATCGCGAATGTTTTGGGTGTAGAAGGTGTTTATTTTATGATTAATAACGGAAAGAAAGTTCCGTTAAAATTTAATTTTGGTGCACCTTCTTGTGTTCCTGCTACTTCGTTTGAAAGTGCTGGTGCTGAAATAGATTCTGATGAAATCAAAAAATTAATGGCAAATCCAGATATTAAGTATTTGGCAGAAATGATGAATTATCCTGGGGTGTTATTTGATGATGAAGAGGTGCTAAAAAAAATTGAACATTCAAAAAATAATAACAAACCTATAGATGGCCATGCACCTGGTTTAAGAGGTGATGGTGTAAGCAAATATATTGCTGCAGGAATTTCAACAGATCATGAATGCTTTACCTATGAGGAAGCTCTAGAAAAACTACAGAAAGGAATGAAAATTCTTATCAGGGAGGGAAGTGCTGCGAAGAATTTTGAGGCTTTGATAGATTTATTACCTAAACATTATAATAACATGATGTTTTGTTCAGACGATAAACATCCAGATGATTTGTTGTTAGGGCATATCA
>JABAZK010000078.1:0-2605 GCA_018608485.1 Flavobacteriaceae bacterium
TTGGCCCTCGTAGTAATTCTATTAGGGAAGAATTGTTTTTAGGGAGTACTTCAGGAGGCATTGTAAAACAAACAGATATCCCTGTTTTAATTGTTCCGGAAAATTATAAATTTAACCCATTTAAGGTGGTTCTAACTGCATTTAAATCCGGTAAACTAGATCAGCCCGGTGTATTAACACCCTTACAACTCATCAAGAAGTTTTTTAAGTCTAAAATAAACTTATTGTTAGTAAAAACACCTAATTATAAAGATGAAGATTTAATAGTTGATGAAGATTTAATAGCAATTCAAAATACTTTTAATATGTCAGAAAATGTGACTACTTTTCAGGGAGTTTTAGAACACTTTCAATCTAATAACCCTGATTTATTGTGTGTTTTTAGACGAAAAAGAGGGTTTTTCCAAAAACTTTGGGAAAAAAATACTGTTTTGAAATCAGAATTTCATTGTTCTATACCACTATTAATTTTAAGTGGTAGACAATAATTGGGGCATTAGCTCAGTTGGCTAGAGCGCTACGCTGGCAGCGTAGAGGTCATCGGTTCGAATCCGATATGCTCCACAATAATAAGCTCAAATTAAATAAGTAAACTTTTATTTTATTTCTCCACTTACTTTGCATGTACTCGATATGTACTAGATTTATATTGTATATTGCTTACTTTTATTATTCCCTAAGTTAATTTGTTACAATCTAAAAAAATTGATTTATGAGAGTCATTACTTTTTTTTCGTGTTTTCTTTTATTTTTAAATAGTTCTATTTCTCAAAATAACTTTCAGGTTAACATTGAAGGACTAGCTGTGGGCGATTCCATTAGGGTTATTTTGCAAAAAGGTGTAGAGAGTCAGTTCCAAGAATGGGCAATAAATGTAAATGATGAAGCAGTTGCTGTTAACTTCGAGTTAGGTGACGGGCAATGGGCGTTATTTTTAGATGGGACAGGATATTATTATCCCTCATCACAGTTAATAGATGTTCCAGACGATACGAGCGCTACTTATACTCTAGTTCCAGCAGAAGGTGAAGATTACAGTTATACTTGGCAAGACGATGACAGTTATGTGGGGCATGCCACCCAAGTCTATATCAATGAACCAACAGAAATTGTTGTTTTAAACAGTACGGTGCCAGTTCCAGATGATTATTCATCCATCAAGTTAAGAAATGAATATGGGGTTGTTTTATCTGATGAAGAAGAACCTTGGTCTATGGATGATAGTTATAGGCTATATAAAATGTTTGAATCACTTCCTTTTAACCCATTTGGTGAGGGTAATGAGGTTAATTTTGAATCAGGAGAAAATATAAGAGGAATTTTTACATTGTCAAATGATATACTTGACCAAGACCTAGAAGTCTCTGTTGTAGATGGCATTAAAAATGCCAGAGTTGGTAAAGATGCCTTTACTTATGCGAGTCCTCAAATTGTAACTATAGATGAAATAAAAGGAAAATTTTATTCAAAAAGACTTTATAAAGCTGTTGTTAATTTTATTACTGATTTTGCCTCTGACGACGAAATGGTTAATTGGATTGCTCAAGAGAGTTTTGGTGTCAGATTTATGTTACCTAATCAGGAAACAGAAGATTTAATGAATGAAGATTCCTCAAATTTTCAAGAATTTTTTGATGAAGAGAAAATGGAAATATTAGCGATGTTCGAAGAACTACCAGATGGTTTTCATAAACAAGAAGGGCTCCAATATTTAGTTAGAAGAGTTAATGGTCAGGATCATCCACAATACCCAACAGCAGCAGCTATTGCTTGGACTTCTTTTAATACTATAGAATGGATGAGTAAAGCTTTTACTGGAGAAATTAATGATGTTAGAAGATTAATTTTACATGAAAAAGCACATTTTTTGTGGGCTTATGCTTTCGATCAAGAGTTAAAAGATGATTGGACGGAAGTTGGCGGATGGTTTGAGGACCCTACATCAGGATCGGGATGGTCTACGTCACAAACAACAGGTTTTGTTTCTCCATACGCTCACCTTTTAAACCCCAATGAGGATATGGCTGAGTCTATTGCCTATTACCTTACAAATCCAGACGCTCTATTAACAGTATCTGTACAAAAATACGAGTTTATAAGAGATAGAATTATGCATGGTACTAGATATGTAGCAATGATACCAGAAGAGTTAACTTTTACAGTGTATAATTTGTTCCCAGATTATGTATTCCCAGGAAAGGTAACTAAAATGGAAATTGATGTTACAGGTGCACCAGAGGAAGATAAACAAGTGACCATAAGAGCAACTTTAAATTCTATAGATCCAACACTAGATGGTGCGGCTAGTGGTTATATCCGTCTATCTTCTACTTCTGGAACAATTCATGATATAGGAATGAGTACTGAGAACGGACAAGCATTAGATTCAATATTAGTAGGGACTACAACCTTTTCAAAACTCGAGAAAAGTGGTTATTGGAACTTAACTTCTTTTAATATCTCTGATCAAGTAGGCAATCAAAGATACGAGAACACATCAACTATAGGATGGAAATTATATTTAGAAAACCCATTAGAAGATATTTTACCTCCCTCTTGGAATTATGATCTAACAATGGAGGTTCAGGAAGGTTATTTTAGTCCT
>JABAZK010000078.1:2705-5360 GCA_018608485.1 Flavobacteriaceae bacterium
AAAGAATTTAAAGATGTTAGAGATAGTATTTACGTAGAAACATTATATCCAGACTATATAAGACCTGAATTAGACTTAAATAATATTACAATTGTAGCAGAACCTACCAATCCAGAAGCTCCAAACGGAGAAACTAGGGTAGACATTACCATGATTGCAAGAGATTTGTCTGATTATGAAGGGCATGAATCTGGTGTGGCAACCGTTGGATTTGTTCTAAGAGATCCGTTGGGGAACGATTTTTCGTATGCTACAGGGAATTCAACAATGAACCACCCTGAGTTAGATTATTATGATTTTAACCCTGATTTAAATTCTAATTGGGCTGTCTATCATTTTGACCTTGTACTTCCAGCGGGTTCAGCCCCTGGGATATGGGGGATGGCTTCTGCTGATATTCGAGATAAAGCAGGAAATATAAAACGATACTCTTTTGTAGAACTGGTTAGGTTTGATATTATTGAGTCTAATGTAGAACTAGATGAGCCTCTTGCTGCAGAAATTTTAAGTGATTATGTAAATGCTTCAAACGTAGAAAATATTTCGGCTACAATCAGTTGTTCACCTTGTGAAGGCTTAAATTATGTTTATACAGTATACAGCTTAACTGGAGGTGCTGTTGTGCAAGGGAATGGAGTTTTTGAAGCAGACAGTATGGATTTGAATGAAATTAACACCTCAGGAGTATTGGATGGTACTATTCTGTTTACTGTACAAGTAACAGATTCAGAAGATCAACTAATAGCAACATTAAGTACAGAATATATTAAAGATACTTTTTATCCAGCGTCTTATTATTCGAGTTCAAATATTCAAGATCAAGGAACAAGTAGCTTAGATGACATTATTATTGATGTGGTTGTTGAAGAACAAGATATAGGAGGTACTTATGATGTAAACATCGAAAATACAGATTCTTCAGGTAGAATATCCTCCATATTTCTAGAGGGTACTATTAGCGAAAGTTCGTTTAATTTAGAAGGAATAGATTTTGCCTCTATGGAAGACGGGTATTTCACAATTGAATTAATTGTTACAGACTTGGTAGGAAATGTAGGTGACCCTCAGGTAACCTATTATCTCAAAGAAAATGGTGTTATTTATTTTTATGGAACAAGTCTTGGAACGTCTACTATTGATTTACTTCAGAGTGATGTTGAAATATACCCCAATCCAACACAAAATATATGGCAAATAAATTCTTCTAAAATTATTACTTCTGCAAATATCTATGATCTTCAAGGAAGGCTTGTAATTTCTGATACTCCAAATTCTAAAAGTGTTCAACTTAATTCTCAAAAGTTGAGTACTGGAATATATATCGGAGTTCTCAATAAAAGATTTATAGTTCGTCTTATTAAAAAATAATAGGTATAGTTAGTAAAGAAGTAATTTTAAATACTACAAAAACCCAATTTAGTTCATTAAGTTCTTTTTTGGGTTTTTTTAATCCCTGCCTATTAAATGATTAGTCCTTAAATTTTAAGCAGTCCCATATAAGATTTAGCAAAATTCAAATATAAATTTTCAATTATTTTACCAAGATTGCTATTCTTTCCTAAGAATAAGATAGGGTTTTAGGCTCTTTAAAAGAAACTTCAGGATTGTAAATTTCTTGAAGAAGATATTTTATTTGTTCTATAAATTCTTCTAATTTTTCTTCTGTGACGTTATGATCAGGACTTCTTGATTTTGAGGAAAAGTTCACTTTTAATAAGCCACTTTTTAAATTTTTAAAAGAAATAATCCCTGCCTCTAAAGATTTTTCCTTATCAAAAGACCGATGTTGAGAATACATGTAAGCATACAACAAAATTTGAATTGCTTTGCTATACTTAACGGTTTGTATTTCTTCAAAATTTAATACTTTTAAATCTCCAGCCTTTACACTGCCTGTTTTGTAATCTATGATTCGTATAGTTCCGTTGTACAAGTCAATTCTATCTACAATTCCCTTTAATTTAATTGGAAAATTTATATCTGGAACAGAGATTAGGGTTTCTAAATTCAATTCTGTGCCTATAATCTTTAACTGATTGCCCTCACTTACGTCTTTTTTCTCCATTGTTAGAAAACGTTCTACAAAACGTTTAGATACTTCAAAGGAGATGCGATTTTTTCCTGTAAGAATTTCTCCATTTTTAAAATGTTTAAAAAAGTATTTTTTAACAACCTCTTTGTGCTTTTTAAGCATTAAATCTATATGATTACAGGTTAAAAACGTATTTATGTACGGCGTATATAATTCATCTAAAGTGTCGTGAACAACTGTTCCCATGGTGTTAGCAGCAATTGTTTCCTCTACGGACTCTATTTCTTTAATATGAAGTATTTTTTGTTTGTAAAAAGCGATTGGATTATATAAATAGTTGGTTATGGTTGATGGAGAAATCCCTTTTAATGCTAATTCTTTAAGTGTTTTAAGAATCTCTTCATTTTTCTCTATTTCTGTTTGCTCCTTTTTATCTGTAGTAATTTTTGGAGCAATAAGTTTTTGCGATAAAGGTGTCTTTATTAATTCTAATTGAGAAATAAATCTACTTTTTTCTCCTCCTCCAAAAGTATCATTCTCTGTATTATACAATAAATAAATATTCTTAGCTCTTTGTAAAAGTCTGAAAAAGTGATATGAATAAATAGCATCTTTTTCTCTGT
>JABAZK010000162.1 GCA_018608485.1 Flavobacteriaceae bacterium
AAACAACACAGTATATTACTTTTTAAATAAAGGAGTATGAGCTAAAGCTATAGGCAAGCAGATATTTGAAGCTATTTTATTAAAAAGTTTAAGAAAGATCTTTCTGAATGTATTCTTTGTGAAATTCGAAAAAAAATCAAATTGACCGAATAAAGTTCCGATGGCTATAAGTAATATTTGATATACAGGAAATAGTATAAAAATTCTAATAAGAACATATAAAAAATACCCTAAAAAAAAGGTCTTTAAATATCCTGAATCTACCCCAATATAAATTAAAATAGGTTTCGTGATTTGTAAACTTAAACTTCCTGTTATTGCAAACACAATAAAAATTATGATCAATTGAACGTTGGAATTAATATTCCATTTAGCTTTTAACCTTTCAAACATATTTAGAAGAATATTAATTTGAGTGTATAATTGAACTACTAGTAAAAATTAACTTAAAATACACGTACAATGTTGAAGCCAAATGAAATTTCACCCTTGGACCAATCTCCAGTGGTTTCTGTTAAAAAACTACTATCATTACTCGATCTGGAGTTGGTAAATAATAATTGAAAAACATGACCGCCTGTTTCAATATCAACCCCTATTGTTAAAGGGTTTTTATATAATGAATTCTTGTTTTTACTAAAATTATAGGCATAGTCCATATTCAAACTCAATCTTTTAGAAAGTTTATAGCGACCTCCCATCCCAAAAAGTAGTTGATTATGAGTCAGAGTTTTAGTAAAATTCAAATCTTGTAAATTGTGACGCACAAAAATTGGCGCTACTTCTAAAGAAAGTTTTTCTGAAAAACTTCTTGATGCTAAAATTTGTGCAGTATATGAAAATCGATCAGATGTTTTTAACCCAGGGTAAACACTTTTTTTGAGCTGTGAATTCATATCTGCACTTCCATAAAGTGAAACATTAAAAGGAACTCTGTCGGATTGTTTGAATAACTTGTATTTGGCAGTTCCAGAGTAAGTTTTTTCATAACTATCTCTGCTAATTCCCACTTGTAAATTTGGCAATAAGCCATACAATAATTGAATTTTAGTATTGGCTTGGTCTAATCCAAAAAAGTCATCTATTCCATTCTTTATAGTTCCAAAACGGTGTGCGACTACCATGTACAAATCCCCTTTATCAACCACTTTTGTTGATTGTAGATTTCCAATTTGAAGGGCTTTAAAGGCAGGTAATTCAAATCTGGTTTCATTTTGATTTAAATTGTCCAACTCTTTTAGTAAATCATCTTCCTGAGCTTGACCCAAAAAAGGAATTACTGATAATATTGATATTAAAAACGATTTTTTTATTGAATAATAATACATTGATTTAATTTTATTTCCATTAATAATTCATCAAACCCAACCAATTTTCCTTTGACCACAATATTCTGATTTTCTATAATTGATTGGATATCCTTTTTGTTTTCAAATTGACAATATATGGTACCGTTAAGTAAAATACCATCCTCATTAACCTGTGTGGCTTTTCCAGTTATTTGAACAACTTTACTTATCCAATGGGAAAGATTATCAGTTACCAAATAGATGAATTCATTTGCATTTCCTGAATATTCAGGTATTATTGCAACAACTTTTTTTGGGGCAAGAGAAATATATTGATAAATAGAAATTATGCTAATACTCATTATCATTATTGAAAAAATGATAAAGAAAGATTTATTTTTTTTCAATAAGTTCATAATCAATATTGATTTGTATTTGATTGGCAATTTTATCTCGAACAATTGATGGTATTTTAATATTGAAATCCTTAGCACTTACAAAAAAACTCCCTGAAATAAATATTTGATCGTTTTCAACTTTTACATCAACAGTTGTTTGAATGTTTTTTTCAAAACCCTTTACGGTAAGCACACCATTTAGATCATAACTGTTATTGGCATTCAAACTAACAATAGAAAAATTATCTAACTTGCCTTTAAATGTAGCTTTAGGGTATTGATAACTATCCATGTAGTTCTCATTAAAATGCTCTTGCATTAAGGCATTTTTAAATTGAAATCCTGCCATAAACACCTGTGAGACGATATTGCCATTGTTAGCGTCTAATATTACTGTGGTGGTTATATTTAACGCCTCAATAGGCTCAAAGGTTTTTTCTGAGGCTTCAAATTGAGTAATCCCTGAACGGGTAAAATATTTTTGTGCGTGAAGTTGCAGTGATAATAAAAAACAAAAAATAATTAAGATATTAGTTGTTTTCATTACTAGTTTTCTAAATATCCATTAATACCCCATTCATCAAAAAGTATTCTTGTAGAAGCAGGCATTAATCCTGTGACAGGCATAGGATCTGCAGGGTCGTTTATGCGTTGAATAAGTGATCCATTTTCTGAAGAATTGCGAACTTGATTATAGTTTTCCAATAAAAGCCCCGCTTGAGGATTATTGCCGCTATGACAACTAATACATCTTGAAGAAATAATTGGACTAATATGTGTTTCGTAAGTAATGGGACCTGATGGAATTTGTGTCGTTTCTTCAATGGGGATATAACCCTCAGAACAACTTGAAATCAATATCATTAAAATACTAGTACGTATTATTTTTTTCATCTTAATATCATTATTTAAACACCAATACTTCATAACCCAAGAGTTGCACACCAATCTCTGATGGCTTGTCTATCGGCATTGGCAATATTACTATGGTCAAAATTGGTCGCGTCCTGAAACGGGGCGGGCATAACTAACTCATCTAACGGATAATTTTGAAAATGTGTGGTACACTGAGGACGGTGGCAGGCTACACATTGATTATTATCAAAATTCGCAGTTATTGGTTGTTGAAATTCTGCTCCAATAATCGTGTATGGGCCATTCGCTGTTATTGGAACTAATAATTCATCTGTATTAGGAATTTTTAACTGGTCTATTGCAGGAGTATGTAGAAAAGGGTCTGCCATGTGACAATTCATACATCTATCATCCGCAACTACTTGAGGACTCATCCAGGAATCATTATATCCTGTTTCTCCAGGAAGGGGAGTATTATTTGAATCGGCACCATCAATAATAGAAAAGAAACAAGTTTCTCCAGTAGAAAACTTATAACCTATAACTCCGAGTCCTCCATCTCTGCAAAAAGTTATGAAAACCACATCCGTATTTTCGCTTCCATCAACATTCAATCCTTGATATCGGCCTACCCTGTTTCCTGTTTGGCATGCCATACCAAAAGCCCAAGGATGGTCACAATCGCTAGGGTCTGTACTTCCACTACCTTCTTCTCCACCAGGAAATGTTACAGGAACACCATCTTTAGTAGTTGGCACTTCAACTGCATCAGCACAACTAAATCTGGGCAGTGGTCCTAAAGCGTCTTCACATTCATAGGCATGAACCTCAGCAGTACGATTTGTAACAGGTACATAACTTGATGTAATATCATGCGGGGTGCAACTAATAATAGTTAGTACTAATGAAAATATAAAAATAGAATTCCTTTTCATCTTTTTAATTATTTATAATTTATCCTTAAGATGTTTTAATTTCTTGTCATTGAAATTTGAAGATCTCCACCATCTTCAGATAAAACAAGACTGCTAAAATTGGATGTGAATACCGCTGTAAAAGCGTCACCATTAATAGCATAATTTTGTGTTGTTTCGGAAGAATTAAGTGCTGAAGATAGATTTTCCCATTCAAAAGTTTCATTTGATTCTTGAGGCTCACCTCCGTCAGTTGTAACTAATAGATTTCTAGAACCAGTACCATCTGCATTAAATATGATTATCCCATTGGCAGAGATATCAACAACTTGTCCAGCCTCATTCTCATCTGTTAGTGCGAAACTTGATTGCCAAGAACCAATTATGGGGTCAACCAGATTATTAGGGGTAGAATTATCATCTTTTGAACATGCAAATGATAAAAGTAATACGAAAGTAAATGCTAATTTTTTCATGAATTTAATAAAGTTTTTAAATGAATGGGCGAAACTAAAATAAAATTAATTATTTTAAAAACAAACCTAGTACGCTTAGGTTGAAACAGACTTTTTTAACTTTGATTGGTATTGTTTTGGAGTCATTCCCTCAATAGATTTGAAGGAAGTATAAAATGTAGATTTAGATGAAAAACCAACTTCTTGAGCTAGACCAAATAAAGTGAATTTTTGATGCTCAACTTCTATTAAATGTTTTTTAAATTCCTCTATTCGCAATTGGTTGATGAAATGATAAAAGGTAGTATCTGTATTATCATTAATTAAAATAGAAATAACCCGTTTTTTCATTTTCAATGCAATCGATAAATCATAAAGTGTGAGGTTTTTTTTAGCGTATAATCTTTCTATTATGATTGTTTGTTTTAATTGTTCAAAGTCATTCTTTGATTGTTTTTTTGATTGAACAAACATATTCTTATTAAAATTATCTATAAAATAATTTGAACTAATACCACTAAAAATTTCGAATTGATAAAACCCATTTAAACCTATAAGATAAACTAGTGAAAAAGGTATAAGTGAATAAATAATAGAAAACAGTATTTCCAAATCATCAGCTCTTTTGGTGGGGATAAGGGCTTCGATGAACTCAAAAAAATGAAAAGAGAAAACGATTAATAAAATTAATTTTAGCCATGATAGCGTCTTAGATTCAATATTAGAATAAAACTCTTTAATATGGCTATTATGTACATGTAAAATTTTGAAAAAATATACTATTAGAAACAGCGTAAATAGATAGAAAATTTGATGGAAATGAATAAGGATCAATATTTGATTTAGATTTTTAAAATAAGTTGTTAAATTTATTAAAACTCCAGGAACGAATAACAAGTACCACCAATAATTTAAGATTCTTCCTATTGTTTTATTTAAATAAAAAAATAGAAAAACAAGTAGGAATAATGACACATCGAATTGAAATATTTCTCGCTCATATATATCATATACAATTCCTTTAAAGGTTATATAACCTATGCAAAAAAGAAATAAACTCAAGTAAAAATTTCCGCTGTTATTTTTAATCTTTGAAGAAAAAAATAGGATTCCAAACATAATGGAAGATCCAAAAGTTACAAGGTCAATTATTGTAGATAATTCAATCATAAATAAATTGCTAAACATTTAACTAAATTAAATATAAATCGAAATAAAGTATTGATTTATTGCCTCTTAAATAAAGAAAAAAGTTCGATAGCATTAAACGAACGTTTTTTATGAAGTTAACCTGTTCAATAAAGATAAAACTCATGACAATATCGAACCTTAAATCTCAACCCTATATTTAGATTAATTCATTCCTTTAAAGGAAATAAGAATGATTCGAATA
>JABAZK010000099.1 GCA_018608485.1 Flavobacteriaceae bacterium
TGGTACCAAAAGGTTTTATCCAATCTTTTATAAATTCTTTACCAAAATCAAAATTTACCATGATAAGAGCAAAAATTACTCCTAACAGCATTCCTAATAATATCTGCCAATGCAGTGCTAATTTCTTCATCTATATATACTATAAAATTATTAGCTTGTAATATAAATAAAATCCTAGATATATAAACTTTTTAATCTTACCTAGTTTCGTTTTTTTATGATTATCTAATCCTCTATTTTTGCAGCATATTATTTTTTTTTAAATGGAGAAATTAAAAGCACGTTGGGGTATTACATCAAATATTCAAATCTTTCTTATTTTTATTGTTTTTGCAATTAATGGTTCTTTTGCAGCCTGGGTTGCAGACCCATTAACAGCTCTATTTGGTATTTCAAAATCTTTAACGAACGGTTTCATTTATTGGCCTTTAAGAATTATATTGATTTTTCCAATTTATCAACTCACCCTTCCTATAGTTGGTTTTTTATTTGGACAATTTAAATTCTTTTGGAATTTTGAAAAAAAACTTCTTAGTAGATTGGGCCTTGGTTTTCTTTTTAAAAAAAAATAGCATATGAACTTTAAAGAGTTTTTAAAAAATTCAACTAAAATTAAAGAAATAAAACTAGGTGGATTCGATGCACAATTTAGATTAGCTCCAAAAATTCGTCTGGTATATAATGAAAAAAAAATACAAGCTAATAAACCAAAAATTGCAGCAGTTTTAGCTCTTTTTTATCCAAATGACAATAATACAGTTTCCTTACTACTTACAAAAAGAGCCAGCTACAATGGAACTCATTCTGGACAAATAAGTTTTCCTGGTGGTAAAACAGAAGTATCAGATTATAATCTCGAAGAAACGGCATTAAGAGAAACTTTTGAAGAAACTGGTGTGTTTAAAGAAAATACTACCATTTTAAGAGAATTCACTGATGTTTACATACCTCCAAGTAATTTTTTAGTAACTCCTTTTATTGGTGTATGTCATACGAAACCTAGTTTTAAAAAAAATAATGAAGTAGAAGAAATTCTAGAAATATCCTATGATGATATTTTAGATGATAATAATATTCACTTTACTCAAATTAACAATTCCTACATGGAAAAAACTTCTGTACCATGTTTTCAAATAAATGATTTAATTATATGGGGAGCCACTGCAATGATTTTGAGTGAAATTAAAGAGGTATTAAAAAATATCAAACCATAAATTCTTTTGTACTTTAGCAAGTAATTATATTAAACAACTTTCAAATAATGCCCATATTTAAAAAGAATCCTTTTGGACATATTTTATGGATTAAAAAAATGTTAATTAGAATTCTTGGTGTTATTTCTCACGGACGATACAGAAGTTTTAACAACCTGAAAATTGAAGGTTCAGAAGTACTCAGAAATTTACCTGACACTAATGTTCTTTTTATTTCTAATCACCAAACTTATTTTGCAGATGTAGCTGCTATGTTTCATGTATTTAACGCTTCTTTAAAAGGCAGAGATGATTCAATTAAAAATATTGGTTATATATGGAATCCAAAACTAAACTTATATTACATAGCTGCTGGAGAAACAATGCGATCAGGAATCCTTCCAAAAATATTTGCTTACACCGGATCCGTTTCAATAGATAGAACTTGGAGAAGTGCTGGTGAAAATGTAAATAGACAGGTGAAAATGTCCGATATTTCAAATATAAGTAAGGCTTTAGATGATGGGTGGGTAATTACATTTCCTCAGGGAACAACTACGCCTTTTAAACCTATTAGAAGAGGAACTGCACATATTATCAAAACCTATAAACCTACCGTAGTTCCAATAGTTATTGATGGATTTAGACGTTCTTTTGATAAAAAAGGCTTAATGATAAAAAAAAGAAATGTATTGCAATCAATGGTTATTAAAGAACCACTTATCATTGATTATGAAAATGATGAAATTTCTGATATTGTTACTAAAATTGAATATGCTATAGAACAACATCCTTCTTTTTTAAAGGTTCTTTCTACAGATGATTATGCAAAGCAAGAGGAAGAATTGAATAAGCAACGTAAATTTTGGAATATTTAAATTTTATTTAAATATCATAACATAAACTTATAGTTTTTACTATTTTTATAGTAAAATCCTATAAATGACTATTACACAACTTAAATATGTCCTTTCTGTTGCCGAACACAAAAATTTTACTGTAGCGGCAGAGCACAGTTTTGTTACACAACCAACTTTGAGTATGCAGATACAAAAGTTAGAAGATCAATTTGATATTCAGATATTTGACAGATCAAAAAAACCTATTGAATTGACTGATATTGGTAAAAAAGTTGTTGAACAAGCTAAAATAATAGTAAATGAAAGTAGTAGAATAACAGATATCGTTCATCAACACAAAAGATATGTTGGTGGTGAATTTAGAGTAGGAATAATCCCTACAGTTATGCCAACTTTATTACCCATGTTCTTAAGTAATTTTACAAAAAAATATCCAAAAGTAAAATTGATTATTGAAGAATTAACTACCGAAGAAATCATTAAGAAGATACTTGATAATAATTTAGACGCTGGGCTAGCGGCAACACCTTTAGAAAATGAATTCATAAAAGAAAGCCCTTTATACTATGAACCCTTTGTTGGTTTAACACCCCAAGAACACCGTTTGTATAAAAAAAATCAAATTGAAATTGATGATTTAGAAATGGAAGATATTTTGTTACTCGAGGACGGTCATTGTTTTAAAGATAATATTATTAACCTTTGCAGGAATTATAAAACCAACAAAAACAAAGGTTTTCAACTAGAAAGCGGAAGTTTTGATACATTAATAAAATTATCAAAAGAGGGGTTGGGAATGACTCTTCTACCCTATTTACACACCCTAGATTTAAATGAAAAAGATAAAAAACTATTGAAAGAATTCAAGTCTCCAAAACCGGCTAGAGAAATTAGTTTAATATTTCACAAAACACAATTAAAAATTCAATTAATTGAGGCTTTAAAAAATACAATTGATGGTGTTGTTCGAGGAGCAATTTCCTTTAGTGATGTTGAAATTATAAGTCCTTTGAAAAAATAACTTCTTTTAACTATTTATACATTTTTTCTCTTAACTCTTTCACTTTAGTATCATTTAAATACTCATCAAAAGTTGAATATCTATCTATGACACCATTGGGTGTTAATTCAATAATTCTGTCAGCTACTGTTTGTGCAAATTCATGATCATGTGTTGAAAACAATACAGTTCCTGAAAAATTAATTAGTGAATTATTTAAAGCTTGTATAGATTCTAAATCTAAATGATTAGTTGGCTCATCTAATATTAGAATATTAGCCCTTTTCATCATCATTCTTGAAAGCATACACCGTACTTTTTCTCCTCCAGAAAGAACATTGCTTTTCTTAAGGGCTTCTTCACCTGAAAAAATCATTTTACCGAGAAATCCCCTTAAAAACACTTCTTCTCTTTCTTCTTCAGTCTGAGCATATTGTCTTAACCAATCAACTAAATTTAAGCTTCCATCTTCAAAATAAGACGAGTTATCGAGTGGTAAATAAGATTGTGTAGTAGTTACTCCCCAATCATACTTGCCAGAATCAGCAACTATATTACCTGCTATTATTTCATAAAAAGCTGAAATTGCTTTCGAATTTTTTGAAATTACAGCTACTTTATCACCTTTGTTTAAGTTTATGTGAATATCATTGAATAAAGTACCTTCTGAATTTGATTTTGACAATCCATCAATATTTAAAATCTGATCACCTGCCTCTCTTTCACTTTTAAAAATGATTGCAGGATATCGCCTACTAGAGGGTTTTATGTCATCTACATTCAGTTTTTCAATCATTTTTTTTCTACTAGTCGCCTGCTTTGATTTTGCAACATTTGCAGAAAAACGTCTAATAAAATCCTCTAGTTCTTTCTTTTTGTCCTCTGCTTTTTTATTTTGTTGAGCTCTTTGTTTAGCAGCTAGTTGGGAAGATTCATACCAAAAGGTATAATTGCCTGAAAAATGATTTATTTTACCAAAATCAATATCTGAAATGTGTGTACATACTGCATCTAAAAAGTGACGGTCATGAGAGACAACAATGACTGTATTATCAAAATTTGCTAAAAAGTTTTCTAACCAAGCTATAGTTTCAAAATCTAAATCATTTGTAGGTTCATCCATGATTAACACATCTGGATTACCAAATAATGCCTGAGCTATCAAAACCCTAACCTTCTGTTTACCATCTAATTCGCTCATTAAAGTGTAATGTAAATCTTCTTTAATTCCTAAATTAGAAAGCATGGCAGCTGCATCAGAATCTGCATTCCAACCATTCATTTCTTCAAAAGTTACCTGTAGCTCACCAATTTTATCAGCATTTTCATCTGAATAATCTGCATACAGAGCATCTATTTGGGATTTAATTGCAAAAAGATTTTTATTACCCATTACTACTGTTTCTAAAACAGGAAATTCATCAAAAGCATAATGATCTTGAGTTAATACAGACATTCTTTTACCTGTCTCTAAAGATACATGGCCTGAGGTAGGCTCCATTTTCCCAGAAATTATTTTTAAAAAAGTAGATTTACCAGCGCCATTTGCACCTATAATACCGTAACAATTTCCGTTTAGAAATTTTGTATTTACTTCGTCAAATAATATACGCTTGCCAAACTGAACTGATAAATTTGAAACTGATAACATTTTTAATTTTTCTTAAATTCCGTGCAAAAATAGTAAATACATTTATGTTTTAACTTAAAATAAGGTTTGATTAATTATAAATAAATTTATTTAGATACAAGGTTAAAAAACTCTCTTTTAACAAGCTGTTAACAAGCATCACTAAATTAGATGTGTATTTTTGTTGACAATGATCTCAAATCCACATTTCAGGCAATATACAGCTTTGATAATATTGGTAATTACAACCGTGTTATTTGGATGTAACAACACTCAAGTTTGTAACAGTACTTACTTTGGTGGTAAAATTATAAATCCTAAATCTAATTGCATCATTTTATTTGAAAATGAAATTCCTTTAGATACATTTTATTTAGATAAAAACAATTCTTTCCTTGGTGAAATACCCTCACTACAGGAAGGTTTATTTAATTTCAAACATGGAAATGAACAACAATATGTTTATCTAGAACCTAAAGACAGTCTTTTAATTAGACTTAATACTTGGAATTTTGATGAGACATTGGTGTTTAGTGGAAAAGG
>JABAZK010000144.1 GCA_018608485.1 Flavobacteriaceae bacterium
TCATGAGATGCAAAGCAATCCAAAAGTGATGCAATATGTTATTGGAGAAGTTCAAACTGAAAAAGAACATTTAATCGAATTAGATCGGTTAATTAACTTTTATGATAAAGAGGGAAATGATTTTTGGATTTACGCCATAGATAGAAAATTAGATAACGAGTTTGTTGGAACTTTAGCATTTATAAAAGATGATAATGGAGATGATGAAATCGGATATCGATTTTTAGAAAAATATTGGGGTTTAGGGTATGGATCAGATTTGTGTAAAGCTTCTGTAGTGTATTGCAGCTCTATTGGTATGCCAAAATTGATTGGATACGTAATTAATCTTAATGTGGCTTCTGCTAAGATTTTGAAAAAATGTAATTTTGAATATGTTAGTGATGGAATAGATACACTTACTAAATTACCTGAAACAAAATACCAATTATTATTATGATTATAGCTGATTTAAAAACACCTTATTATGCAGTTATTTTTACAACACTGTTAACGAATAACTTAGCTGATTATGAAAAAACTGCTATAAGAATGGAGGAATTAGCTAAGCTGCAAGATGGATATTTAGGAATTGAATCTACCAGGAACAAGATTGGAATTACAGTTTCTTATTGGAAAGATTTAGCGTCTATTACTAAATGGAAAAACAATATAGAACATACAGAGGCTAGAGTTAAAGGAAGAAATAAATGGTATCAACAATATCAATTAAGAATTTGTAAAGTAGAAAGAGACTATGGTTTTAAGAGATAATTGGTATTATTTGTTGTTAGTTCTTATGGTAGCCTCATGCCAAAAAGGAACATCTAATTTTAATGATTCTCAAGTTTTTAGATACAATGAACATTCTAACATTACCTCTTTAGATCCGGCTTTTGCAAAAGATCAACGGAATATTTGGGCCGTAAACCAATTGTATAATGGATTGGTTCAATTAGATGATAGTTTACAAGTTAAACCCAGCATCGCAAAGAATTGGGACATTTCAGAGGATGGGAAAGTGTATACTTTTTCACTTAGAGATGATGTTTATTTTCATAAACATGGCTTATTTGGGATTGATTCTACAAGATTAGTTACTGCTCTTGATTTTGAGTATAGTTTTCATAGACTTTTAGATAAAAATGTTGCATCACCTGGTGCTTGGGTATTACAAAACGTAAAAAACTTTTCAGCGATCAGTGATACAGTTTTTAAAATAGAATTAAAACAAGCTTTTCCTCCATTTTTGGGATTGTTAGCAATGAAATATTGTTCTGTTGTTTCTCGAGAAGCTATTGAATATTTTGATGATGAATATCGTTCAAATCCAATAGGAACAGGGCCTTTTCAATTTAAACTATGGGTAGAAAACACCAAGCTTGTTTTGCGCAAAAATCCAACTTATTTTGAAAAAGATAGTGAAGGAAATCAACTTCCGCATCTTGAGGCGGTAGCGATTACATTTTTACCAGATAAGCAAAGTGAATTCTTGCAATTTATTCAAGGAAATCTAGATTTTATGAAAAGCTTAGATGCTTCCTATAAGGACGATGTTATTTCAGTAGATGGAACATTACAACCAAAATATAATCATTTGATTAGAATGCAAACTGGACCATATTTGAATACAGAGTATTTAGGTATCTATTTAGAAAACAGCCAATCAATTATTAAAAACAAATTGATTAGAAAGGCTATTAATTATGGATTTGATAGAGTAAAAATGATTAAATATTTACGAAATGGAATTGGAACTCCTGCCATTAACGGTTTTATCCCTTCAGGATTACCCTCTTTTAATAATTTAGAAGGATATCGCTATAATCCAAAAGCAGCACGTAAATTACTTCAGCAATTTATAAAAGAAACAGGAGTTAAGAACCCCTCAATTACCATTACAACTAATAGTAATTATTTAGATTTATGTGAGTTTATTCAGCGAGAGTTGCAAAATATTGGATTAGATGTTACGATAGATGTAATTCCACCTTCTTCCTTAAGACAGGGAAAGGCAACTGGTAAATTCTCTATTTTTAGAGCAAGTTGGATAGCAGACTACCCTGATGCAGAAAACTATTTATCATTATTCTATAGCAAGAATTTTACGCCTAATGGCCCTAACTATACTCACTTTAAAAATATAGTTTTTGATTCTCTATATGAAAAGTCAATTTCTGTTGTTAATAATCTTGAGCGTTATAAATTATACCAAAAAATGGATAGTATTATAATAGAAGAAGCACCAGTAATTCCATTGTATTATGATCAAGTAATTCGTTTTTCACAGAAAAATATTGAAGATTTAGGAATTAATCCAATAGATATGTTAGATCTCAGAAGAGTTTATAAATTAAATTAATGTAGTAAAGTCTTAATTTTTTAGTCTTGCTAGAATAGGGAAGTGGTCTGAGTATGGAACCTCAAATGTTTTAAAATTATTAACTTCAAAAGTGTTATCTACTAAAATAAAATCTATTCTAAGTGGATACAAATAATTAAAAGTTTTTCCCATACCTCCTCCAGCTATTTTAAATGCATCTTGTTTGTTTTTGGAGAGTTCTCTATATACCCAAGAAAATGCTGAGTTATTAAAGTCTCCACAAAGTATTTTTCTTCCATTCCATTTTTTTTCGTGTTCCAAAAATAATTCTACTTGTTTTGCTTGTTTTTTAAAAGAGGCTTTCATGCGTTGAATCAGTTTCTCTGAATTTTGTTCACCAAAATTTTCTTTACTAGTATTCATTTTTAAAGATTCTAAATGAATATTATATACTCTAATAGTATCTTTATCTTTTACTATATCTACAAAAATTATATTATTTGCACTGTTCTTAAGATCTAAAGAGCCTTTGTTGATTACTTTATATTTAGAGAAAATGGCTAATCCAAATTTATTATTGTTAGATTTTGTTTTTATGAATGAATATGGATAATCAATTTTAAGGTTATTTGATTTATAATATTCTTGAATAGATAAAATATCTGGTTTTTTATTACTTATAAAAGTTGATATTTTTTCAGCTATTTTTTTATCCTCGCTCCATTTGTAATGATTAAATAAGCGAACATTATAACTCATAATCTTTACATCGGTATTAAGAAATATTTTTTTTTCTGAAAACTTATAAATATTATTTATATATCCCATGCCTAATAAAATTGTTATAGAAGATATAAAAACGTATTTTTTTAATTTTATAATCCAATAAATAATAAAAAATAGATTTAAAATAAAAAGAATGGGAACTGCTAAACTTATGATGGTAAAAATTGGACTTAATTTTGGAGATATATATGGCAATACATAAGATAAAAGTAAAAGTATTGATACTATTAAATTTGTAAGAATTTGTATTTTATTCCAAAATGAGTTTTTTTTCATAAAATGAATATTGTTTAAAAGAAAACATAATATATGAATAGCGAGTCTAAGTTAATCTATCTTATTTACCTTGCTTAAATAGGAATTCTTTCTCTTTTTGTGTGAGGGTGTCATATCCAGATTTGCTAATTTTATCTAAAATTGCATCTATTTTCACCTGATCATTATCTTTAGTATTACTATTTTTATTTTTTTTGGATGACTTATAGACCGTTTTTAAAGGTTTAGTTTTCTTGTTGAATAATTTTGAAAACCAATCAAAACTTGATGTTTTATTGTTAGTAGACTGAGAGACATATATATATCCAAACAAAGCACCTCCTATATGGGCAATATGACCACCACCATTTCCTCCTGCAAGAGAAATTAAATCAAATAGTATAAATACTAAAGCCAAATGCCAAACTTTTACATATCCAATAAACCTTAGTTGAAGTTGGTAATTTGGTATGTAGGTTGCAATTCCTATAACTATAGCTGTAATTCCGGCAGAAGCACCAACCATTGTGTGTATTTTTCCTTTAAATAAAGGAAAATAACTATAACTGATTAAGTAAAGTAATCCTCCAAATAAAGTTCCTAAAATATAAAAATTAAGAACTTGTTTTTCAGAAAAATAGTCTAAAAATAATCTACCAAAATAATGAAGTACCAAACAGTTAAATAAAATGTGTAAAAATCCACTATGTAAAAACCCATAGGTAACTATTGTCCACGGTTTAGTAATAAAAACATCTATTGAAGATGATAATGAAAACCATTGAAAAATAATGTTCGATTGTTTTTCATATAATCCACTGAAAGAGGATGTTATTAGTGTAATTATAAATATTGCTATATTTATATATATTAACTTTTGTACAATATTCGCGGATTTAAATTTTGTTTGTAATTCTCTAAACACCTGCATTATTTATAGTATTTAAATTGATTTTGTTTCCAATAGTAAGCTAATAAAAATCCTATTAATGCCCCTCCTATATGAGCAAAATGAGCAACATTTCCGATGGAGTATTTCGTCATTCCAAAAAATAAATCACCAAGTAAAATTAATGGAATGAAGTATTTTGCAGCAATTGGTACTGGAAAAAATATAAGCGCAAGTTTAGCATCTTTAAAATACATTCCAAATGCCACAAGGACACCATATACAGCACCAGAAGCTCCAACTGCTGGTGTGTGAAATAAACTATAAAACTCAGTTAGTTCCTCTTTCGTTAAACTTATAACATCTGCAAAATTAGTGTACACTCCTGTATCTAAAATGTTTGAAATCTCAGAAGATGTTAGACCATCTTGAGTAAGAATTTCATAAAAACCATTAAACTGATAGTAGTTAACTAAAGAATATATTAGTCCAGCTCCTACGCCCGCAGAAAAGTAAAAAAATAAGAATTTATTTTGTCCCCACATTTTTTCTAATGGAGTTCCAAATGCCCATAAACCATACATATTAAAAAGGATGTGAGGAAAACTACCATGCATAAACATATGAGTTATGTATTGCCATATCCCAAAATGATTATTTTTAGGAAAGTGCAATGCAAAAATATTGGTGAGATCTAAATTTATAATTTGAGGAGCAACAAATAAAATAATATTAACTATTATTAAATGCTTAATTCCTTCTGTAATTTTTATTCCATTCATATGTTAAGAATCAAATAATTGGTCAATTTCTTGTAATGTTAACGTTTTAAAAGTTGCTTTACCCGTGGGGGATAAACTTGGTTCACTACATAAAAAAAGACTATTTACAAGACTTTCTTGTTCTTTTTGAGATAGGTAATGACCTGTTTTAATGGCTAAAGATTTAGCAAAAGATTTAGCCATAACATCCAGTGGTTTAAAATTAGCATCTGGTATGTCTAAATTAATATTTTCAAGAAGCTCCTCCAATACTTTGGAGATTTTACTTTCTGATATAGAAACAGGTGTTCCTTTTATGGTCACAGATTCTTTTGTGAAAACATCAAAACAGAATCCAACATTTTCAAGCTCAGATTTTAACGTATAAATCATTTCAATCTCAGCAGAAGAGAAAGAAATAGTAATCGGAAATAGTAATTGTTGGCTGTGTATTTCTTTTAAATTTACACTTTCTAAAAATTCCTCATACAATACTCTTTGATGCGCAAATGATTGATTTATCAAAACAACACCAGATTTTATAGAACTAAGTAAGAATTTTCTTTGAATTTGAATAGTTTTATTTGGTAGATGATTAGATTCTTGCTCAAATAAGGTTTCTTGTTGATCAATTTCTTGAGTAGAAACATATAAACTTTCCCATTTAGCTGCGTCTTCTCTTACCTGAAAAGGTTTATTTTTTATTTCCTTTTCAAAAGGATTAAAAGATGAATCAATGGTAATTTTTGGTGTTAAAGGGCTTAATTCTTCTTTAGAAAAATTGTAGGGTGTGTCTAGGGTAGCATCTCTATTAAAATCAAGAATAGGTGCAATGTTATATTGACCTAAACTATGTTTTACGGTTGCTCTTAATATCGCATATATTGCCTTTTCATCCTCAAATTTAATTTCTGTTTTCGTTGGGTGTATATTTATATCTATGCTCTCGGTAGGAACGGTTAAATATAAAAAGTAGGAGGGATGATATCCTTTTTCTAGTAATCCGTCAAAAGCAGCAACCACTGCATGATTTAGATAAGGACTTTTCACATATCGGTTATTCACAAAAAAGAATTGTTCACCTCTTTTTTTCTTTGCATATTGTGGTTTGGCAACAAAACCTTCCATAGAAATCATCTCTGTATTCTCTGAAACTGGAACTAATTTTTCATTCATTTTAATTCCAAAAATTGCTACAATTCTTTTTCTTAAATTAGAATCTTTTAAACGGTAAACTTCGTTATCATTATGATGTAGGCTAAAAGAAATTTCTGGATGTGACAATGAAATTCGTTGAAATTCATCAATGATATGTCTAGTTTCTATGGTATCAGACTTTAAAAAATTTCTTCTAGCAGGTATATTGAAGAATAAATTTTTTACTGATACGTTAGTACCAGTTGGTGTTGAAGTTTGTTCTACATAAGAAATTCTACTCCCATTTATTTTAATATGTGTTCCTAATTCTTGAGAATCTTGTTTAGTTTTCATTTCAACATGAGCAATAGCAGCTATAGACGCCATTGCCTCTCCTCTAAACCCTTTAGTTTTTAATTTAAACAAATCATCAGCAGAATTAATTTTCGAAGTTGCGTGTCTTTCAAATGCTAGTTTAGCATCTGTATTACTCATGCCTTTTCCGTTATCGATAACTTGTATTAACGTTTTCCCTGCATCTCTTATAATTAGTTTTATAGATGTTGCTTTGGCGTCAATGGAATTTTCTAACAATTCTTTGACTACAGAAGATGGTCGTTGAACTACTTCACCTGCTGCAATTTGATTTGCAACATGATCTGGTAAAAGTTGAATAATGTCTGACATTATTTTTTACTAAAAATTGATAGATCAAAATCTATGATGAATAAAAAAATGAGTACAAGTATAGCTATGATGTAGAGTACAACTTTGTTTGAATTTGAATGGGAATCGTCTAGTTGATAATTTTCGTCATTTATCGAAACTATATTTTGCTCCCCTTTTAAATTACTAATAGCATCCGTTATTTTTCCCTTTAAGCTTGTATTGGAAGTAGTAGAAATCCTGAATTCGTCAAACTTATGTTTAATTGCATAAGGATTACCCTCTCCTTTGTAGTATCTGGGTTTGTAATCAAATTTTTTATTTTTTCTTTTTATAATTCCCATGCAGAGTTATGTAAATTCTTTAATTACCAATAATACAATAGATTGTTAGGTAGCTTGTCAAAGTTACTTAATAATAAAATAATGGTCAAGGTTTGTTGGTAAGATACTTTGTTAAATCTAACTTAAAGAAGCCATTTTGATTGCTGCTGTAGCGCATTCTACACCTTTGTTTCCTAATTTACCTCCAGATCTGTCCATGGATTGTTGTTTTGTATTATCTGTTAATACACAGAAAATAACAGGAGTGTTAAATTTCATATTTAGGTCTACAATTCCTTTGGTTACACCATTACAAACAAAATCGAAATGTTTTGTTTCTCCTTGAATTACATTACCTATTGCGATAACAGCATCTAGTTGAAGAGTTTCAATCATTTTTTTACATCCATAAACTAATTCAAAACTACCAGGAACCTCCCATGTAATAATATTGTTAGGATCTGCTCCACAATCAATTAATGTAGCAACAGCACCTTTGTGTAGGTTTTGCGTAATTTCAGGATTCCACTCAGAAACAACAATCCCAAACCGAAATTTTTTCGCGTTTGGGATAGTTTCTTTATCGTAATGAGATAAGTTAGTTGTTGCCATTGATACTATTGAGCATATTTAGCGCTGTAAATATATTTATCGATATTCCTACCAATCTCTGTGGTAGAATAATTTTCTTTGATTTGTGTAAATAATTTCTCTGCTTTAGAGAATTTATTTAAGGATAAGGCTAATTTTCCAGCTTTAAATAAGAATAAAGGTGTTGTAAATTCATTATTTTTTTTGTTGGCAGCTTTTTCATAGTAATCCAAGGCATCTTCAGTTTGATCGATGTCTGCAAAAGCATCACCAATTGCGCCAATTGCTGTAGGCCCAAGAATCTCATCATCAGAGTCGAATTTACTGAGATATTCTATAGCTTTTTCATATTCTTTTAATTTAAGGTAGGAGACACCGGCGTAATAGTTCGCAATATTAGCAGACTTTGTTCCGCTGAATTGTGTTGAAATATCTAAAAAACCATATTTATTATCAGCACCTTCTAAACCTAATTGTAATAATGAATCTATATCATCTCCAGAGGCCAAACCAGCTTCATTGAAATATTTTCTTGGGAAAGCTAACTCATTAGAGGCAGCTTCTTCTTGAGGTTCAACAATAAACTTATTGTACCCTAAAAAACTTAAAATTAATGCAATAACTACGACTAAACCATAAAATAATGGCTTGCTGTTTTTTTCAATCCATTGTTCGGATTTTGAGGCAGATTCGTCTAATGTATTAAAAACCTCTGCAGTAGTACTTTGCATTTTCAGAGCTTCTTGCTCTTTTTTGTCTTTAGGTTTGTAACCCTTTTTCTTATATGTTGCCATATTTAGTGTAAAAATTAGTAGCGCAAAAATAGTTTTTTTAATTGGATATAGAAAGCCAATATATCGTAATTTTTCAATAATTTGCATAAGATTACTTACAACAATTTTTAGTTATGTATTTGCAAAAATTATCTTTAGTAAATTTCAAAAATTTTGAATCCAAGACTTTTGAGTTTAAAGAAAAAATCAATTGTTTTGTTGGTTTAAACGGATTGGGTAAAACAAATATTCTAGATGCTATTTATTATTTATCATTTGCAAAGAGTTATTTTAATCCCATAGCTGGCCAAAATATAAAACATGAAAAAACATTTTTCGTGGTTGAAGGAGATTATACAATTAATGAAAGATTAGAAAAGATAATTTGTAGTTTAAAGAAGGGGCAAAAAAAAGTTTTAAAAAGAAACGGTAAGGCTTATGATAAATTTTCTGAGCATGTTGGTCAAATTCCACTCGTAATTATATCTCCCTCTGATAGAGATTTGGTTATAGGTGGTAGTGATGCAAGAAGAAAATTTATAGATGGTGTTATCTCTCAGCAGGATAAAAGTTACCTCCAAGATTTACTATCTTACAACAAACTGTTGTCTCAAAGAAATGCCTTGTTAAAGTATTTTGCGGCAAATAGAACATTTGATGAGGTAAATTTATCTGTATATAATGACCAAATGATTTCTTTTGGGACTTCTATTTTTAAAAAAAGGAAAAAGTTTTTAGAAAAGTTTATCCCTATTTTTAATGAAAAACATTTTATTATATCAAACAATAATGAAAAAGTTAATCTAGTATACAAAAGTCAATTACTTACCTCTGATTATAGAACTTTATTAGATAAAAATTTAGAGAAAGATAAAATATTACAGTATACTACTGTGGGAATTCATAAAGATGATTTAAGTTTTGAAATAGGTGGTTTCCCTATTAAAAAGTTTGGTTCTCAAGGACAACAAAAATCCTATTTAATAGCACTAAAATTTGCGCAATTTGAATTTATAAAACAACAATCTAACTTAATCCCCATACTTTTATTAGACGATATTTTTGACAAATTAGATGAAAATAGAGTTTCACAAATTATTGAGTTAGTCAATAAAAATGAATTTGGACAGATTTTTATTACTGATACACACTCTGACAGAATAGAAAATGTTATCAAACAGAGCAATAAATCATATCAAATTTTTAACTTGTGATTGTAAGAGTTATATATTGGCAATATTTAATCAACTATTTATTAAGTAAATAATGGCAAAAAGAGAAAATGAATCCTTGGCTATAAGCAAACTAATGGAATCTTTCATTAAAGAGAATAATTTGTCTAAAGGGATGCAGAAAATTAAAATTGAGGAGGCTTGGGAAAAACTTATGGGTAAAGGGGTGATTGCTTATACTCAATCTATTAAACTTCAAAACACCACCTTAATAGTAAGTCTTACATCTTCTGTGTTAAGAGAAGAATTAAGTTATGGTAAAGATAAAATAATAAATATGTTAAATGAAGAAATGGGTGCTAGGGTAGTATCGAAGCTGATGCTAGTTTAAAAAAAATAAAAAACATTTTAAATAAAAAAAACTGAGTAGATCACTCAGTTTTTTTTATTAAGTAGGGTTAGGAATTAAAATTTCTCTCTTCCTGAAAAGTGAAAACTTCCTTCTATTTCAGCATTTTCGTCACTATCTGATCCATGAACTGCATTTTCTCCCATAGAAGTAGCATATAATTTTCTAATTGTTCCTTCTGCCGCATCAGCAGGATTAGTTGCTCCAATTAGGGTTCTGAAATCTTCAACAGCATTATCTTTCTCTAGTATAGCTGCAATTATAGGTCCTCTTGTCATAAACTCTACTAACTCTCCAAAAAAAGGTCGTTCGTTATGCACTGCATAAAAAGATTCAGCATCATTCTTGGTCATTTGTGTTTTTTTCATTGCCACAATTCTAAAACCTGCAGAATTAATCTTGTCTAGGATTGCACCAGTATGACCGTTTTCTACACCATCTGGTTTAATCATTGTGAATGTTCTATTTGTTGCCATTTTATTTTGTATTTATGTTTTATAAATCGGCGCAAAAGTACATAATTTTTTAATAAAATTGTATCTTCGCTGATTATGATTTTGAAACAAATTAAAGAATTAAAAACATTTTTAGACACCCCTAAAAGAGTGGTTATTGTTGGACATAGAAATCCAGATGGAGATGCTATGGGGGCTACTCTTGGGTTGTTTCACTATTTAAAAAAGAAAGGTCATAAACCAACTGTAGTAGTGCCTAATGAATACCCTAAATTTCTCCATTGGCTTCCTGGATCGAAAAAAACTTTCAGATTTGATTGGCAAAATTCACAATCACAAAAAGCCATAAAAAATTCAGACATCATCTTTTTACTTGATTTTAATGCGCTACACAGAGTAGGTCATGATATGCAATCTACCTTAGAAAAGTACCAAAATGATTTTGCTTTAATTGATCATCATCAAGAACCTGATGAATTCGCTTATATGTATTCCGATACAGAAATGTGTTCCACCTGCCAAATGATATACCATTTTATTGAGAAAATGGGAGATATTCATTTATTAGATTCAGATATAGCCTCTTGTTTGTATACAGGTATTATGACTGATACAGGCTCCTTTAGGTTTCGTTCAACAACCAGTTTAACTCATAAGGTAATAGCCCATTTGATTGACAATGGTGCAGAAAATCATAGAATTCATAGCAATGTATATGATTCAAGTTCTTTTGGTCGCTTGCAACTTCTTGGACAAGCATTAAGTAATCTTAAAGTTTTACCCGAGTATAAAACTGCATACATCACATTAACAGAAGATGAAAAAGAAGCTAATAATTTTGTTAAAGGAGATACTGAAGGGATTGTAAACTACGCACTTTCTGTTGAAGGTGTTATTTTAGCTGCAATTTTCATTGAAGATAAGGAGCAGCAAATTATTAAGATATCCTTTAGATCTAAGGGTACCTTTTCTGTTAATAAATTTGCCAGAAAACATTTTAATGGTGGAGGACATGATAACGCTTCCGGAGGAAAATCTGATCTTTCAATGGATGAAACCTTGATTAAATTTTGTGATTTATTAGAAGACAATAAAGAACAATTAATTCATTCATATGACTCTTAAAAATTGTCTTTTACTATCTTCTTTGTTTTTGATTTCTTGTTCAGAGCAACAAGCCAGAAAACCTATAACTGTTAGTAACTCAAGCTCTTTGACCTCTACCTCAACTATTTTAAAAAAAATAAATTCAATAGAGGAATTTAAAATTATCAATTACATCAAAAAAGATACTTTTCATGACTATATTCGTTCTCCAAATGGTTTTTGGTATAGATACATAATAAAAAAATCTGAAAATTCAATTTCACCAAAAAAAGGAGATTTAGTTCAAATAAGCTATGAGATTTTAGATTTAAAAGATCAAATTATATACTCTAAGCAATTTAATGGAATTAAAAATTATAAAGTTGATGAAGAAGATTTTATTCCTGGTATTCAACAAGGTCTCAAATTAATGAAAATAGGAGAAACGGTTAAGTTCATAATTCCTTCTTTTAATGCCTATGATGTAGTTGGAGATGAAAATAAAATTGGTATAAATAAATCTATAATAAGTACAGTAACATTAATAAATATTAAATAAATTAAAATGAATATTATCAAAAACACTCTAGTAATTTTAGTTACATCAGTATTGTTTTCTTGTGGAAACCAAGTAAAAGAAGTAAAATCTTTAGAAACTGATATAGATTCAGTTAGTTATGCTGTGGGTTTAAATATGTCTAACCAATTAAAGAATAGTTTTAAAGAAGTAAATATAGATATTTTAAGTCAAGCCATAAGAAATGGACTAGATTCTACTAACTTGTTGTTAGAGACAAAAGATCTTCAAAAAACAATCCAAACTTATTTTCAAAAGAAACAATTAGAGAAAAAGAAGGAGGATCTTGCTAAGTTTGAGGTTTATAAAAAGCAAGGAATTAGTTTTTTAGAGTCAAACAAAACAAAACAAGGAGTTAAAACTACTGAAAGCGGTTTACAATACATAGTATTAAAAGAAGGTAAAGGTAAGCGCCCAAAAAAAATTGATAGAGTTAAAGTACATTATCACGGTACTACATTAGATGGGGTAGTCTTTGATAGTTCTCTAGACAGGGGTACACCTGCAGAGTTTGGGGTAACACAAGTTATAAGAGGTTGGACTGAAGGTTTGCAATTAATGAAAATAGGTTCGAAATATAAATTTTTTATACCACAAGAATTGGCTTATGGAGATAAACCTAGACCAGGAATAATAAAACCATATATGGCTTTAATTTTTGAAGTTGAATTATTAGATATTAAATAAATAAAAATGAAAAATAGAATTTTACATTTAATATTAGCGTTTTCTATTGTTATTAGCGCATGTAAAGATGAATACAGTGGATTCGAAGACGGTATTTATGCTAACATGGAAACTAACAAAGGAAAAATCATCATTCAATTATACGCAGATAAAGTACCGTTAACTGTTGCAAACTTCGTTTCATTGGCTGAAGGAACTAATCCAAAAGTTACAGATTCTTTGAAAGGTAAAAAGTATTATGATGGATTAACATTTCATAGAGTTATAAAAGATTTTATGATACAAGGAGGAGACCCTCTTGCCTCAGGTCAAGGAGGTCCTGGATACAAATTTTATGATGAATTTTATCCTGATCTAAAACATGATAGTAAAGGAATATTATCTATGGCTAACTCGGGAATTAATACAAACGGTAGTCAGTTTTTTATCACATACAAACCAACTCCCTGGTTAGATGCATATACTAATGATAATCAATTAAAAGACTGTAGCAACCCAAGAGTTGGATGTCATTCTGTTTTTGGGAAAGTTGTTAGTAATTTAGATATTTTAGATTCCATAGTAAAAACAGATGTAATTAATAAGCTTACTATTGTTAGAAAAGGTAAAGAGGCAAAAGGGTTTGATGCTGTAAAAGTATTTGAAGAAGAAATTTCAAAAAGTGCTGAAAAAGAATTGGAGAGATTAGCCCAAATGGAAAAGTTTGAAAAAGCAAGGTTAGTTAAATTTGCCAAAGATCAAAAAGTTTTTTACGAAAAAATGGACGTTAAAAAAGCAAAAAAACAAGAGTCTGGATTGCAAATATTAACTCTAAAGAGGGGTAGAGGAAAGAAATTTAATTCAGCTGTAGAATCTACAATTACTTATAGCATGTATTTAGCAGATGGGAAATTGATACAGTCTACTAAAGAAGGAACTCCATTTAAATTTACTCTAGACAAACAACCATTAATACCTGGAGTTAAAGAAGCTATTATGAAAATGAGAGTTGGTGGTAAAGCTAGATTATTTATACCTTATTATTTAGGTTATGGTGAAGCTGGAGGAGGACCGTTTCCTAAAAAAGCCGATTTAATATTTGAACTCGAACTATTAAAAGTAGGTAAATAAGTTGTTAGATAGAATAATACAAATTGACAAGGAGTTACTTATTTTTCTTAATAATTTAGGGAGTGAACAATGGGACAGTTTTTGGTTTGCAATTACAAATCAATTTAATTGGTCTCCATTGTTCGCTCTAGTATTATTTTTAATTTTTAAAAAATTTGGTTGGAAAAGCGGTAGCTTACTATTGTTGTTCTTAATTTTATTAGTTACATTTTCAGACCAATTCACGAACTTTATAAAGAATACATTTGAGCGTTTAAGACCATGTAATACAGATGGAGTAATTCAATTTATTCGACAATTTGACTATAAACCAAGCAGCTTTAGTTTTTATTCCGGTCATGCCGCCTCTTCAATGACATTTACTATTTTTATCATTTTACTTCTTAAAAAGCATGTTAAATATATTTCTTTTTTAATCCTATTTCCACTCCTCTTTGGTTATAGCCGAATATATCTAGCAGTTCACTTCCCAATAGATGTAATTTTAGGCTATTTAGCTGGAATATTTTTTGGATATTTATTTTATAAACTTGCGCAAAAATTATCTCTGACAACTAAATTTCAATAAACAAAATTTTTATTTTTCTAATTTACTTATAGATTCTTTAAGAAGTAATTAAAAGAAAAGTTTGGAAAATTATTTTTTATTATTGTAGTATAAATACTTTGTACTATGATAGTAAGATGTTATTAGACTATCCATTGAAGATACTATATCAGGATACATATTACTAACATCTATATTATCTTTATCCGAAATTTTGTATAAACTCTTGAAATTATTTTGAATAGTCTTAGTAAAATAAAAATTATTTTGAATTAACCCGATACCCGGTTCACCTTTTATTTTTAAATAAAGAAAACCAAATGAATTCGTTTTTAGAGTATCTAATGCGTTAGATCCTAAAGTGAAATTAGTGTAATCAGATTTAGCAACTGTTGCAAGAGTTGGAAATAAATCTGCTAGCTTGGCGATCGTTGATATTTTTTTGGGTTTGAGGTATTTTGGTGCATGAATAAAGAAAGGCACGTGATGTAATTGAAAACCTAAATCAAATTCTTTTTTAAACGATTCTGTTTCATTCATAGAGGTATTATGATCTCCAAAAAATGCAAAAATAGTATTATCGTAATATCCAGATTCTTTTGCTTTATTTAAGAAAGTTTTTACATTAAAGTCTAGATATCTTAAAGCATTCAGTTGAGCTAATGAAATGAATCCAGATTCTTTTAGTGTAGTTTTATCTATATCTCCTTCAACAAGTGGTTTATAGGACTCTTTGTTTTGAGGAACTGAAAAAGGTCTATGATTTGTAGCAGTTTGAACATATGCTACAAAAGGTTTTTTAGATGAATGAAGATTTTTAAAAATTTTATCAGATTCATTGAATAAATCATAATCATCAATACCCCAAACATCAGCTCGGTTCTCTACTTCATAGCTGCCTTCTTCATAAATCTTTAAGTTTTTTATATTAGATTTAAACACCCCTCTAATATTTGCCCAATTAGCACTTCCTCCAAGTAAATATAATTTTTCATATCCATCAAATTGATCAAATATGATTTTTTGATCGATTACTCTCAAATTCCTTGAGGCAGTTTCTTTGGTGTCTATATCTGGAAGTCCTGTAATACTTGAGAAGACAGTAGCAGCTGTTCCCGGTTTATGTACATAGAAATTTTCAAAATAAGTACTTTCACTAATAATCTGATCAATATTTTTAGTAGCGTTAGCTACATTACCCTCGTGTCCTAATGCAACAGAACCTAATGATTCTAGCATCACTATTACAAGATTAGGTTTTTGCTTGTGAATAGAATCGAAAGTAACCTCCCTTTTAAATGAAATAGAGTCTTTTGATAAACCTAAGTAATCTGCAATGATTGGAAAGTAAGCTTTGGTTAATTCATTGTTTACACCATCATTTCTAAAATTGTAAGTATCAAAAAAATTTAAAACGGGGTTTAATGCAAATTGGTTAACTGAATTATTTTTTGAAAAAAAAGCTTCACTCCAACGAAGAGGGTAGTGCGTTATACTTCCATAAACTCCAAACGATAGCAACAAAAATATACTAATAAAATACACTGCTTTCATTTTTTTTGAAAGATATGTGACATCTTTTCTAGCCATTTTATCAAATAATTTAATACTTATAAAACGGATGAATACAAATAAAAGAATCAAAGCAAATAACCCCTTATAAACTGGATATGTTTCCATAACTAGTTGAGAAGATATTTTTAAGTTGCTTAGGAATCTTAATGAAGAAGCATCTAATCTTGTAAATAAATAATTATAATAGCCAATATCTATTAAATAAATAATAGTTAATAATAGATATAATAGTATGTGATAGGTAATGGCAATTTTTCTAAAAACCTTCTTCTTAAAAAAAAGATAGTTTTTAGAAAGAATAAATAAAGAAAGAGGGAAGTAGCTAAGAATTACTAGTTTTAAATCAAACCTAATACCATAACTGAATGCAGTTTGAATTTCTTCTTTAGAAACTGATTCAAAATTGCTGATAAAAAAGAAAAAAATAAGTCTAAAAAAGAAAAGGTAAACAAACAGAAAACCAATATTTGATAGGATATATTTTATGTAGTTAGGGAATTTTTTATTCATCTGAATTGTTTAATAATGCAAATCTATAAAAAGGGTTTAATTATTTATAATTAATCAATAATTATATAGTTATGTAATGAACTTACTTTTACCAAATCCATATTATTAGCAGTTTTAATCCCTATGCCAAGATGCGGATACTCATCTAAACTATTTAAAATTGATGGATAAAACTCAAGTGAAATATTTTCCTTACTTGAGGCTCTTATAGTTGATAAATCTATTTTTGCTGGAATACTATAAATTTCATTCCCTTTTTTATTTTGAAAAACTATTTCTATAAAAATATCTTTTAAGTCAATATCAAAATCATATGGGTTTTCAATGGTTGCTTTGATTAAATTTTTAGAATTATTCTTAATGAGTAATTCATCCGAATCAATCAAATAAATTTTAATTTCAAATAATGAACTATAATTTTTAATGAAGGAAATAAAAATAGAATCTTTACCACTATTCATTTTTATTTCTGAGTAGTCTCTTGAAGTTCTTGTAAAATAGGATACCGAATCTGATAAAAATGTTTTATTTCCAGGTATAAATTTAAATTGATTTTTTCTTCCCAAGAAATTTTTCTGATAATGAGGCTTTTCTTTTGTATAAAACCAGAAAATAGCTGAATTCTGAAAGCTATTTATAAATACCCTATCTGTATTTTGTGTTAATTCCCTAGCTTTAAAAACCCATTCTTTGTTTCCATGAAACTCTAATTTAACAGGAATAATACCTTCATTGGCAATAATTATTCTTGCTATTATTATAATTATAATATTTATAAGAGCTAAGTAATTAAATAGTTTAATTTGTTTTTGGTTATCAAGTAGATAATCAAACGTTATTAGTATTAATGGAAGTATAATTGGAGCTATCCATTGAGCCTGAACGTGTCCTCTAAAAGAAGAAAGTAAAAAAAATACAAAAAATCCTGAAATAATATAATTTAAGCCTTTGTGATATAGGTTGGTGCTTTTAATTCCCCTATAAAAAGCTTTATATATGATAATAAATGTGAAACCTATTATAGCAATAACATTTACGAAATGCATTAAAGAATACTCTATTTTATAGGTAGCTACCGAAGCTCTTTCATACAAATGATATCGTATAGAAGGAAAATCATTCATATACTGCCAGGTTAGATGTGGAATGTAAAGTATAATTACACCTAAACAAACTAACCATAATTTGTAGTCTTTTACTAATTTCCAATTAGAGAGAATCATAAAAAATACAATTAAAACACCTTGATATTTACTGTACATCATCCCAGCAATAGATAGTGTTAGTAGTAAGTAGCTAAGCGTATTTTTTTTTGATAGATATATTTTATAGGCAAATAAGAATAGAGAAAAGAATAGTAATAAAGGGGTGTCTGGAGTGGTTATAAAACCATAAACATTTAATAACGCTGTTGAAAAAATGAGTAGAAGAAATAACCAAGTAAATCTATTTTTTTTCGGATGATCTATAGTTTTCCATAGTAAGTAAACAAGTATGCTAAATGAAATCGACGAAAAAAATCGAACTCCCATTTCATTATTAAATAGAAAATCACTGATTTTAACCCATACTGCAACTAAAGGAGGGTGATCAAAAAAACCCCAATCCATATATTGACTGTACACCCAATAATAAGCTTCATCTGGTAATAATTCTGTATAATTACCTTGAATACTATTAACAATAAAAAAAATAAAAATTACAATGGGTAATAGGTATTTCTGCTGTAATAATTTATCCATTATAATTTTTTAATAATTTTTTCGCAGATGAAAAAGGGGTAGTTTCATTATTTTCTAATAATTCAATTTCCTTTTTTAGAGCAATAAGATTCTTATTGTTTTTATAAAAAGAATCATATAAGTTCTTTTCAATAATGGCCTTTAGCCATGAAATATTTTGATGATTTCTATTAGAAACAAAGAAATTATTTCTTTTCACTAACGATATGTAGCTTTCAATCATCTCCATAACTTCATTTACTCCTGTGCCTTCAAGAGCACTAGCTGTTAAAACTTTAGGCTTCCATCCACTGTTTTTTTGAGGATATAAGTGCAAAGCTCTAGTGAAATCAACTTTGGCAATACTAGCATTTCTAATATTATCTCCGTCGGATTTATTGATAATTATGGCATCTGCCATTTCAATAATACCTCTTTTTATTCCTTGTAGTTCATCACCCGCACCAGCTATTTTTAGAAGTAAGAAAAAATCTACCATAGAATGCACCATGGTTTCACTTTGACCAACCCCAACCGTTTCAATGATGATGGTATCAAAACCAGCTGCCTCGCATAAAATAATAGTTTCTCTTGTTTTTTGAGCTACTCCACCTAAAGAAGTACCCGCAGGTGAGGGTCTAATAAAAGCACGTTTGTTAGTAACTAATTCCTCCATTCTGGTTTTATCACCCAAAATACTCCCTTTGTTGATAGAACTACTCGGATCTATAGCTAGTACTGCAACTTTTTTCTTTTTTTTAGTTAATTGCATTCCTAATGCTTCTATGAAGGTGCTTTTTCCTACACCAGGCACCCCAGTTATACCAATTCTTATTGATTTATTTGCATGAGGTAGGCATTCATTTAAAATAATATTTGCTTTTTCTTGATGTTTCTTGTTAGAACTTTCTATTAACGTAATAGCCCTACTTAAAAAACTAATATTACCAGCCAAAATTTCAGAAGTAAATTTTTTAGCCGTAGGAATTTTATTTCTATTTAATTGAATTTTTTTGGCAGCAATTTTACTAGTTGTCTCTTGTTTTGAAACACCTTCTATTTTAAATAATGTTGAAACTTTTTTTTTAGCCATAATTCCAATGTAAATTTATAAATAAAAATGGTGTAAAGAGAGATTATTTAAAAAACTCTAAATTCTTTCGAAGTATTTTAATTATGATCTAAATAAAAAACATATAAATACTAAATTTAATAGAGATTACTATTTCTGTATTGTTGATAAAGTAACTATCTTTAACTCATAAAAAAAACATCTAATTTTTTATGGAACTCTACAAAGAGAATCAATTAAAAATATACAATTCACTTTCTAAAAGTAAAGAAATATTTAACCCTTTAAATGAAGGTCGCGTGGGTATGTACGTCTGTGGCCCAACTGTATATAGCAATGTTCATTTAGGGAACGTAAGAACTTTTATGTCTTTTGATGTTATTTTTAGATACTTAAAACATTTAGATTATAAAGTACGCTATGTTCGTAACATCACAGATGCTGGGCACTTAGAAAATGATGCTGATGAAGGTGAAGATAAAATAGCCAAAAAAGCACGTTTAGAACAAATAGAGCCTATGGAAGTAGTTCAGCGTTACACAGTTGATTTTCATAACGTATTAAACAATCTAAATTTTCTTCCACCAAGTATAGAGCCCACTGCAACAGGTCATCTTATTGAACAAATAGAAATCATAAAAATGATTATTGAAAATGGTTTTGCATATGAAGTTAATGGCTCTGTTTATTTTGATGTGCATAAGTATAATGAAACGAATGAATATGGTATATTAAGTAAAAGAAAATTAGAAGATTTAATAAATAATACAAGAGAATTACAAGGACAAAGTGATAAAAAAAATCCTCAAGATTTTGCTTTATGGAAAAAAGCAGATGCTAAACATATTATGAAATGGCCTTCTCCTTGGGGAGTGGGATTTCCTGGTTGGCACATTGAGTGTACAGCAATGAGTACAAAATATTTAGGAGAACAATTTGATATTCATGGAGGAGGAATTGATTTAAAATTTCCTCATCACGAAAGTGAAATTGCTCAAAATATTGCGGCTAGAGGCATAGCTCCTGTAAATTATTGGATACATACCAATATGTTAGAAATGAATGGTCAAAGAATGGCTAAATCTACAGGTAATATTATTAATCCAAATGAATTATTATCGGGAGATAATGATAAAATGAGTAAAGCATATTCACCAAGTGTTATTCGTTTCTTTATGGCACAATCATCTTATAGAAGTGTTTTAGATTTAACAGATGCAGGGTTATTAGCCAGTGAAAAAGGATTCTATAAACTTATGGAAGCTATAAATTCTCTAAAATCAGTTAGCTTTGGAAATTCATCTACATTTGATGTGAAAGATTGGAAACATAAATGTTATAATGCTATGAATGATGATTTTAACACGCCTATTTTAATAGCACATTTGTTTGAAGGTGTGAAAGTAATTAATCAAATAAAAGAAGGCAAAGCATCTTTAACTTCAGAAGATTTAGAAACTTTAAAAACAACTATGAATGACTTTACGTTTGATGTTTTAGGGTTGATGAATGAAGCAGCTCAAAATAACTCAGGAAAAATTGATGGTGTAGTTTCATTATTAATAAAGCTGAGAAAAGAAGCAAGAGAAAATAGAGACTGGGCCCTGTCTGATCAAATAAGGGACGAGTTGTTAGTGATTGGAATTCAGTTAAAAGATGGAAGAGATGGGACATCATATACCATGACCTAATCTTTTAATTAATTATAGAAAAAATAACTAGTGAGTTTTAAAAACATTTTAGCTTTTCCTTTAATACTATTTGTTCGATTTTATCAAGTAGCTATTTCCCCTTTTACACCTTCATCATGTAGATACGACCCCACTTGCTCACAATATACAATAGAAGCTCTAAGAAAAAGAGGATTAATTATTGGTTTATGGTTGTCTTTAAAGCGTATCATTAGTTGTCATCCCTGGGGTGGAGGTGGCTATGATCCTGTGCCAAATAAAAAAAATAAATAATCATTTCTAAAACAGTTTAGAAATTAATTAATAAATAAATATGAATTTTCTGTCAATTACTTGGGACCCCTCATTAGGAATAGATTTAGGTTTTTTTACAATTCGTTGGTATAGTTTAATGTTTGTTGCTGCATTTATCTTTGGCCTAAGAATTATGAAGAAAATATATATTGAAGATAAAATTTCAATTGAAAAAATTGATACTCTTTTTATGTATACCTTTATTTCAATGCTAGTTGGAATGAGATTAGGAGAGGTTTTTTTTTACAGTTGGGATTACTATAAAAATAATCTTCTTGAAATTTTCTTACCTTTTAAAAGAGCAATAGGAGAATCTGCAGTATTTGGGTTAATCGATGGATGGAGATTTACCGGGTATACTGGTTTTGCTAGTCATGGAGCTGCTATTGCAATTATTATTGCTATGTATATATATAGTAAAAAACATTTGCAAAAGCCGCTACTTTATATTTTAGATAGAATGGCAATAGTTTCTGCTTTAGGAGCAGCTTTTGTTAGGTTAGGTAATTTTTTTAACTCTGAAATTTATGGAAAACCAACGGGTTCTAATATGGGTGTGATATTTAAATCATCAGATGCTGAAATGCTTCCAAGACACCCAACACAATTATACGAAGCACTCTGTTATTTAATTTTATTCATAGTTTTATGGAAGTTTTATTGGAATTCAAATAAAAAGCAGAAAACAGGCTTTTTATTTGGTTTATTCATGATAGGCTTATGGTCTTCCAGATTTTTTATAGAATTTTTCAAAGAAGCGCAAATAGATGGAAGAGAGGATTGGGTTCTAAACTCACTAAATACAGGTCAAGTCTTAAGCATACCTCTAATATTAATTGGTTGTTGGTTAGTATTGCGAAGAACTAAAACTAGTTAATCAAGACCAGTTTTTAATATGATAAAAATAAAAACCACGATGTATATCGTGGTTTTTTATTGTTATTTGGTTTGTAATACTAACCTTTGATTTTATTTTTGAATTTGTCAAATTTAGAATCTTGCTTTGTTGGGAAACTGTTATTGGATGTATCTACATCTGCAGTTTCTAGATCAGGATCTATAGTTATATTTACAATCTCTTTGTCTGATTTTACCACTTTGGTTATTTCATTGTCATTATACCTCCAAATTTGGGCTGGATATACTTTTCTTTCTTTGGTACCATCCTTATAGGTGTACTCGGCAATAATTGGCATTACCAAGCCACCTGGTTTGTCAAAGGTAATTTCATAGAAAAAGTTGGAATCTGCTTTTTTCGCATTTTCAATAGAAAAAGTCAATCCTTGTGAGGTATCTTCAATAAAGTTTACCTCTTTATCTAAGTCTTCTTTAATAAACTTTTTAACACCTTTAATTCCTATATCAGTTACATCTGTAGTATAAAACCATCCTCTCCAAAACCAATCTAAGTCCATCGCGGAAGCATCTTCCATAGACCTGAAGAAATCTGCAGGTGTTGGGTGTTTAAACATCCATCGTTGAGAGTAAGTTTTGAAAGCATGATCAAATAATTCTGGTCCCATAATAGTTTCACGAAGAATCCAAAGTGCTGTTGCTGGCTTACCATAGGCATTATTACCAAAACTATATACATTATCACCTTTAGACATAATAGGTGCAATGGTAGACTGATCACCATCCATATAAGAAACAATATTTTTAGGCAGTCCTCTTCTTAAAGGGAAGTTTGGATCGTAATCTAATTCAGCTAACATTTCTACATACGAATTCAAACCTTCATCCATCCACGTCCATTGACGTTCATCGGAATTTACAATCATTGGAAAGAAATTGTGACCAACTTCATGAATAGTAACTTTAATCATCAAGTATTTCATTCGATCTGAATATCCACCATCTGGTAAATCTGGTCTTCCAGGATTAAAAGCCATTTGTGGATATTCCATACCCATTTGTCCATCAACAGAAACTGCTTTGTGGTATGGGTAATCAAAAGTGTATTTTGAATAGGTTTTTAAAGTTTGGGCAGTAGCTAGGGTAGAGTGGTCACCATATAATGGATTGGCTTCTTTAGAATACAAAGAATAAGCCATTACTGACCTTCCGTTGATATCAACAGCCATTCCATCCCAAATAAATTTTCTTGAAGTAGCAAATGCATAGTCTCGAACATTTTCAGCGAAATATCTCCAAGTTTTTGTTTTGTTTGATCGGTTTTTTTCAGCAGATATGGCTTCTTCTTGAGTGTGAATTAACACAGGTTTGTCATAAGTCCTTTTTGCTTCTTCTAAACGTTTCTGTTGTTTTTTGCTTAGTACTTCTTTTTCGTTTTTAAGAATTCCAGTAGCTTGCATGATATGATCTGCTGGAACAGTAATATCTACTGTAAAATCACCAAATTCTAAAGCAAATTCACTTCGACCCCAAAATTGATCATTTTGCCATCCTTCAACATTATCATAAACACACAATCTTGGGTAAAACTGTGCAATAACATAATTGTTGTTTCCATCTTTTGAAAAATGTTCATACCCCGATCTTCCTCTGTTTATTCTATGATTATTAATATTATACCACCAAGATATCTTAAACTCAAATTTTTCGCCTGATGCCAGAGGTTTTTCTAAATTGACACGCATCATTGTTTGATTGATTGTATGTGATAAATCACTACCATCAATATTTTTAACGCTTATGACATTAAATCCACCGTCAAAAGTTTCACTAAACATAGCTTTATACCATCGCTTGTTTAATTTTTCTGGAATTTTACTACTCGGAGTAATGTCTGGAGTTTTTGAATCCTTTGCTCTAACATTTTGATCTAATTGAACCCAAAGATATTTTAACGTGTCATCAGAATTATTATGGTAGGTAATGATTTCGTTACCAGTAATTTTTTGATTGTTATCGTCTAGAACAATACTCATTTCATAATCTACTTTTTGTTGACTATAGTCTTTACCTGGTGCTCCAGATGCAGTACGTTGGCTATTGGGTGTAGCCAACATTTCCTTTAATTGACGAAATTTATTCTGATTTGTGTGCCCTTTTTGAGTTTTTGTAGAACTAATCTGAGCAATTGCACTTGCATTGATAATTACAACTGAAAAGATAAAAGAAACGATTTTCTTCATAATTAGTGTTTTTTTTTTAGGTAAAAATGGGGCTTTAAATAATTCTATCCTTTAATTTTAAATTTTTTAAATTTATTAAATTTTGAATTGTCCTTTTTAGGCCAGCTATTGTTAGACGTATCTATATCAGCTGTCTCAAGATCTGGATCAATAGTTATTTTTTTAATCTCTTGTGAAGTCTTAAATACCCTAGAGACTTCTTTATCATTATATCTCCAAATTTGAGCAGGAAAAATTTGTCGTTCTTTAGTTCCATCTACATATTCTAATTCTACAATAATTGGCATCACTAATCCCCCTGGTTTTTCAAAGGTAACTTCGTAGAAGAAGTTAGGAAATTCTTTCAAAGAATTTTTTTCATCTTCGCTCATCGATGCCATATGATCTTTAATAACACCTATCTCTAATGCTTTTTTGGCTTCTACTGATACTCCCTCTTTTTCCTCTTCAAAAAATACTAATTTACCTTTGTAATCCTCTAAATTCATGTTGTACCTTTTAGCAAGATCTCTTGCTTCCTGAGTGGGTTGATCTGTTAAATTGTATTTTTTAACATCTTTTAAGCCAATATCATTATAGTCGGTTGTAAAAAACCATCCTCTCCAGAACCAATCTAAGTCCATGGCAGAAGCATCTTCCATTGTTCTAAAGAAATCAGCAGGACTAGGATGTTTGAACATCCATCTTTGTGAGTATGTTCTAAAGGCATAGTCAAATAACTCTGGTCCCATGATAGTTTGACGAAGCATGTACAGACCTGCAGCTGGTTTAGTGTAGGCATTAGGTCCAAAGTTTTTCACATAATCACCCTGAGACATGATAGGTGAGAGGTTATTTTGATCAATACTCATGTATCTTACAATATCTTTTGGTAGATTTCCAGTATAGAAATTAGGATCATAATCTAGTTCAGCTAAAATTTCAACAAATGAATTAATCCCCTCATCCATCCAGGTCCATTGGCGTTCATCAGAATTTACTATCATTGGAAAAAAGTTGTGTCCTACTTCATGTGTAATTACACCAATCATTCCTCTTTTTGTTCTTTCTGAATAGGTGCCATCTGGATTTGGACGACCATAATTAAAACATATCATTGGATATTCCATTCCTTGTCTATCTGCATGAACAGATATAGCTTTGCTGTATGGATAATCAAAAGTCATTTTAGAATATTCCTCAAGAGTATTTGCAACAACTCTGGTAGAATGTTCTTCCCATAGCGGATTTCCTTCCTTTGGATATAACGAAATTGCCATAACTGTTTTACCGTTAATATTTACCGCCATAGCATCCCAAATATATTTCCTCGAAGATGCAAAAGCAAAATCTCTTACATTTTTAGCATTAAAGTGCCATGTTTTTGTCTTATTACTACTTCCTTTTTCAGCTTTTTCAGCCTCTTCTTGATTAACAATAAAAATTGGCTCTTCGAATGAAGTTCTTGCTTTTTCAAAACGCTTACGTTGTTCTCTGGTTAACACCTTATTTTCATTTTGTAATTCACCAGTAGCGTCTAATATATGATCAGAAGGAACTGTTATTTTTACATCATAATCTCCAAATTCCAAAGCCCATTCACTTCTTCCCCAAAATTGCATATTTTGCCATCCTTCAACATTGTCATATACAGCTAATCTCGGAAAAAATTGAGCTATGGTATAGTTTTTATTTCCATCTGGAAATAATTCAAATCCTGATCTACCACCATCTTTCACCGAATTATTAATTAAGTAATTCCATTTAATATTAAATTGAAAAGAATTCCCTGGTGCAAGCGGTTCTGGTAAGTTGATTCTCATCATAGTTCTATTAATCATGTATGGAAGTGAACTACCATCATTATTTTTAACTTCTTCGATTTTAAACCCAAAATCTGAAGGTTTTTTTAAATTATTTTTTGTGAAGGTCTCAGGTCCTTCAAAAGAAGAGCTTAAACTTTCAGACTTAGCTAAAGGAGTTTTTGAGTCCGGAGCTCTCATGTTTTGATCTAATTGAACCCATAAATACTCTAAATAATCTTTAGAATTATTCTTGTAAGTAATAGATTCATCTCCAAAAAGACGATTTGTATTTTCGTCAATTCTGATGTTCATTACATAATCCACCTTTTGCTGGGTGTATTCATATCCTGGTGCCCCTGAAGCAGTTCTTCTGTTGTTTGGAGTAGGTAGTACATCTTTTAATTGTCTAAATTTATTTTGATCTGTGTGACCTGTTTTTAAGTTTTTTTGTGCTTCCTGTCCAATAATTGACATTGAAATAAATAGGAAACTAAAAGCTGTCATGGCTAATTTCTTCATAATAGATAATTTTGATTTGAAAAACTTGTCGAAAGTAACAATTAGGAGTATTTGTTTATGGGTTTATTTAAAAATTTAACAAAGCTTTATTAGTCTCATAAGTTAATATTTTACTTTGTCTGTTGTTACCATTTTTCAATTTTACAACATTTTGTTGTTTTTTGAAATATTTAAGAAGTAATTTATTTGATAATTCTAAAGAATTAGGATTATTTACGCTATCTATTTCTAGATAAAAATAAACAAGATCACCTTCATATTCTTTTCCAATATAGTCAAAGTTTATTTGCTTGTTATCTATTTTAAAAGTGAGATTTTTATTTAAATATTTTTTAAAATATACATCAGCATTATTTAATTCATCTTTAGTTGAAAGCTTTAAATCTATTTCGAAATCAGTATTAACGGTATATTCTAAGTCATCTATAAATAAATTGATAATTATTTCTAAGTTTTTTTTTTCAATACTATATTCTATATCTGTAAGACTTAAATAATATTTATGACTGCTTAATGCTAGGAATGGAAGTATAATTAAAAAAACTATTTTTTTAGGTAAAACCATAATACTTAAGAAGAATTATTCTTTATTATTTTTTATAATTTCTAAATAAGTTACGCTTTCTCTTTTTAAGATACCAATCATTTCCATTTTTCTATTTTGCCTATACAAATCTTCAATACCAAGTGGATTACAATACTCTAAAAAATTGTAATATTTTTCGGGTGGTATGCCTAAATCATTTTCAAAAAAAGGTTCTCCAAATTCACTTAATAATTTTTTTGGAAAATTTGTTTTAAAATCTAAATTTCTTCTCAAAGCCCATAATCTTTCTGAAAATTTTACAGGAATACTTACGCCACCTCCAGCTCCTGCAAACATTGCTGTAGGATCTACGTTGTTCATTGGAGGTCTAACTCTCTGGTCTATGTAATCACCATTGTAAATGGCTTTCATATTTACATTAGAGAAATTCATTGTTTTTTTTAAAGCTTCTGCTCTTTTATCTTCTGGTGTTTTTTTTAAATCCAAAGATAAAAACCCATCTAGGTCATTAGTTTTAAGAACAACTTCGTCCAATTCATAGGTAGAACTTGTCAAGAAAACATCTAAAATTTCAGATCTATAAACAAAATCATTTACGATGCGATAAACCGTTTTATGCTGAACTGATGTAAATTGAAGAGTATCACCTACAGAAACAATTATTTTATAATCTCCAAAATCATTAGAAAAAGTTCCTTTATTGGTTTTCAAGTTAATTATGTTTGCATTTTTAACAACACTAATTGAATCTTTTAATTTCCCATACAGCCAAAAATTATCTTGTTGTGCTTTTGTTGAAATGGCACTAATCAGTAAGAATATAGATATAAGATTTTTAATCACACACATTCAATTTATTATAAAAATACAACATACAATTTAGTATTTTTATATAATAATTACTTTTCTTTAAGCTGTGTCAAAAATAGACTGCTTTTGTCCTCCAGTAACTTAACAAGATTTAACTTATTTCCTTGCTCGTATATCTTTTCGATATTAAATTTTGAGCAATAATATAAAAATGCAGTAATTTTTTCTTCAGGAATTTTTAGTTGTTCAAAAAAGTCATATCCAAAATCTGATAGAAGACTGTTCTTTAACAATTGAATAGATTGTTTTTTGTTTTTCTTTTTGTTTTTCTTTTTTGGAATTAGACTTATTAAACCATCAACAACACTTCCTAAATCTAAACCATCAAATGATTTTGTTGGGTCAGTATTTTTTATGTTTTCTTCAGCTAATTTATTATCTTTTTTACTAGGTTTATTTAAAATTCCTTTTTGGGATTTTTTTGAGATTTCATCAATTAGAGTACTTAAATTCTTACCCATAGTGGCAATTGTATCCTCAGGCACTTTTTTTCGATCTATTGATAAATTACCAGTTAAATCGTGTTTTTTAACAACTATTTCATTTAAAACATAGTTTTTATTTTTAAGAACAAGATTTAGTTTTTTACTGAAATAGATTCTGTCTGTTATAGTTTTTTTGACTGTTTCATATTCTACAGACGAAAACCTTAAAGTGTCTCCTAATGATACAACTATTCGATATTGTCCATAATCATTTGAAAATGTTCCTTTTTCAGTATTTAAATTAACAATGTGCACATTTTTAATTAAGCTTGTAGAATCTCTCAACATTCCATGTAAGAAAATTTTTTTCTGCCCTAGGAGATGTAATGAATTAAATAGCAATATTAAAATTAGATATTTCCTCACAACGATTTAATAGATTAATTACTGCAATTTAAATATTCAATTGATAAAATCACATTTAGTATTCAATAATTTATTGTTAATTAACAATTGCATTATGTATTTTTGATTTTATGAAGAAACTTCTTATAGCCAGTACATCTACTATTCACGGTAGTTCATATTTAGAATATTTGTTACCAACCTTAAACTATTTTTTTAAAGGAGTAACCACTTTACTATTTATTCCCTATGCAAGACCCAGTGGTATTTCTTATGATGAATATACTCAACTGGTAGCTCAAGTTTTCAAAAAAATAGGAATAGATGTTACAGGAATTCATGAATTTCATAATTCTACAGAAGCTATCAAAAGTGCTGAAGCAATTTTTACTGGAGGAGGCAATACATTTGAATTAGTGAATCAATTATATAAACACAATCTTTTTTCAATTCTTTCAGATGTTTTAAATAACGGAACTCCTTATTTAGGTACTAGCGCTGGAAGTAATATTTGTGGAATAACTATGATGAATACAAATGACATGCCTATAGTATACCCCCCGAGCTTTTTAACATTAGGAATAATTCCTTTCAATATAAATGCTCATTATTTAGACCCAGATAGATTATCTACACATATGGGGGAGACCCGTGAAACAAGAATAAAAGAATATCATATTTATAATGATACAACTGTTTTAGGTTTACGTGAGGGTAGTTGGCTAGAGGTAAATGACTCTGAAATAATTTTAAAAGGAACTCATTCTGCTCGATGGTTTGAGAAAAATAAACTTCCCAGAGAAATACAAACTAATACTAAATTGTAAATTAGTATGTTACATAATCTATGATTTCCAATCCGTAACCAATCATTCCAACTCGTTTAGTTTGTTGAGAGTTAGTCATTAATTGAATTTTATTGATTTTTAAATCATGTAAAATTTGTGCACCAATTCCAAAATCTTTGTTATCCATAGCCATTACAGGAGCCTTCATAACTCCATTAGCTTGGTTATCTTTAAGAATATGTAAACGATTTAATAGATTTTGAGATTGATTTTGTTGATTGATAAATAAAATAGCTCCTTTTCCTTGTTCATTAATAGATTGGAACATTTGATCTAATTTCTTATCGGCATTGTTGGTAAGCGTTCCCAAAATATCATTATTTACTAATGAAGAATTTACCCTAGTTAATACTGCTTCATTTGAATTCCAGCTACCCTTTGTAAGTGCTATATGAACTTGATTATTTGTAGTTTGTTGATAAGCTCTTAATCTAAAATCTCCAAATCTTGTTTTAATTGTATAATCTTCTTTTTTTTCTATTAATGAGTCATGTTCCATTCTATAGGCAACTAAATCTTCAATTGAAACAATTTTAATGTCAAATTTTTTAGCAACATCTATTAATTGAGGAAGACGAGCCATGGTTCCATCTTCATTCATTATTTCTACAATTAAACCAGCAGGTTTCAAATTTGCTAATCTAGCAAAGTCGATAGCTGCTTCAGTGTGACCAGTTCTTCTTAAGACACCTCCTTCTTTTGCTTTTAATGGAAATATATGACCTGGTCTGGCTAGTTCAAAAGGCTTAGTATTTGAATCTATGAGCGCTCTCACAGTTTTAGCTCTATCGGAAGCGGATATTCCAGTAGTAACTCCATTACCTCTCAAATCAACAGATACTGTAAACGCTGTTTCCATTGGATCGGTATTATTATGAACCATCATTCCTAATTCTAATTCTTTACATCGCTTCTCAGTTAAGGGGGCACAAATTAAACCTCGACCGTGTGTAGCCATGAAATTAATCATTTCTGGAGTTACGTTTTCTGCAGCTGCTAAAAAATCACCTTCATTTTCTCTATTTTCATCATCAACTACAATAATAACTTTACCGTCTTTAATATCTTGAATTGCATCCTTTATGGTATTCAATTTTATTTTACTTTGTTTGTTGGTCATTTTAATTTATACTTATGAAGGTTTTGATTTTTTTTAGAAGTTTAGTGATAGGTGACAAAAATACATCAATATTAAATAATCCCATACCCTTTGAAGCTCTTCTAGTTAAGAAAAAAGCAAAAGGAACCATAACTATGGTAGATATCCAAGATCCTACGACAGCACTCAATGAACTTTCTTCAGCTAAATTTCTACCAAATGTATTTGCAAAAAAATAGATTACATAAATACTTATTGCCAAAATCATAGGAAGACCAAATCCACCTTTTCTTATTATGGATCCTAAAGGAGCTCCAATGAAAAATAATATTAAGCAAGAAAGTGAAAAGGCTATTCTGTTATGGAATTCTATATCATATAAATTTAACTTTTTTCTTCTCCATTGTATACTTTTATTGTCAGTATTTATATTTTTTCTTATTGTTTTTGCGTCTCTAATAGCCTTTTCTAACAAACTAATTTTACCAGTTAAATCATAGTTATTTAATATTACGGTATCTATTTTATAATTTTTAATTGAATCTGTTTGAGGATAGAGTTTTTTAGCATTTACTTTTAAATAGAAAATTTTAGATTTGGATGTAAGATATTCATTATATGATATTTTAATTATTGGGATAGTATCTTTCAACTGAGCTAAACTTAGCATATTTTGAATCTTAGTATATTTTTCCTCTTCTAGATCATCATCAGAAAATTTTGAAATATCTATATTAAAAGAATATTCCTCAAAGGTTGCATTAGAAGCAGGCATATTATTCATATTGTTTACATTTCTTCTTTTGGGAGTATACTCTTCATGATAGAAACCGTCATACAAAACCAGTGTCATATATTTACTACCTTCTTCACTAATTATTTTTCCTTTTTGAGCAGTAATAATTTTTTTATTCCCTTTTTTCGATGATAGATCATAAATAAGAACTTTTTTTAATAAGTTTTGATTCTCTCCATATTTTTCATCAAATTTTATTTGATAATTTGGTATTTCTGTATTAAAGCTTCCGGGTATTAGTGCTAATGCAGGTGTTTTCTTTTTTATGTTATTTGTTAAGTTTTTCTGTTTTAAAGTAGCATAGGGGAATACATAGTTTAGAGATAGAAAATTTAAAATACTAATTAGCAGAGTTAAAATAATTAAAGGTCTCATCATTCTCATTAAAGAGATATTTGCTGATTTTATAGCTGCAAATTCATAGTTTTCTGATAAGTTACCTAGAGCCATTATTGAGGATAATAATACGGCTATAGGAAGTGCTTGAGATGAAACAACTAAAGCAGTGTAGTAAAGAAACTTAAAAATAAAAAATAGTCCAATCCCTTTTCCAGCTATGCTATCAAACGCCATCCATAACGCTTGCATAACAAGAACAAAGAGGATTATTAAAAATGTAGCAAAAAATGGAACTAAAAAAGATTTTAGTAAATATTTATCTAAAATTTTCATCTAATCTATTAAGTAATCTAATGTTTCATATTTTA